>JAZRUB010000136.1:0-3334 GCA_045652305.1 Eubacteriales bacterium | reverse complement strand
CATCACGCTCGTTTCCGCTTTCGGCATTGGGACCGACAATTATGTTGCCCTCGGCGGTAGGTGATACCAAAACGCCTTTGCCTTTTTCGGTCGGACATTGGAAAATAACCGAATTTACAAGCCAACCCGATGTTTTGTCGAGCAGATAATACTGTCCCTTTGAAGCGTGTATTTCAAAATCTTTTGCGCCTACAAGGTCCGCAATATAGTCGGAGTAAAGCCCTGCGGCGTTTACTACGTACTTGGTTTCGTATGCTTTGTCGCCTGCGATTACCTTAAAAGTGCCGTTGATTTTTTCAATAGCGGTGACTTCGCTGTCAAGATATACCTCAACACCGTTTTTGGCGGCGGTTTCCGCCATAGCGATACATAGACGCCAAGGATTCACCACAGCAGCAGAGGAGGCATAAAGCGCACCTGTGACTTCGGGTGAAAGATTCGGCTCGCGTCTTAACAGCTCGTCTTTGCCAAGCAGTTCCATGCCTCTTACGCCGTTGGCTATACCGCGCTCGTAAAGCTTGCGCAGATGCTCCTCGTCGTTTGCATTGAAAGCAATAACCATAGAACCCACTTTTCTGTACGGAATATTCATTATTTTCGCGAACTCTTCAATAAGCTCGCTTCCGCGTACGTTCAAACGCGCCATGAGTGTATCGGGTTCGGGGTCGTAACCTGCGTGTACTATACCGCTGTTTGCTTTCGTTGTGCCGATAGCAATATCGTTGTCTTTTTCGAGCAGACAACATTTTATATCGTATTTTGAAAGATACATAGCGATTGCAGCACCGCAGACACCGCCACCGATTATTGTAACGTCATACATCTTAATGCACCTCTATAAAAGTACCAAGGATTAACATCGGTAAATTTATTGTATGTTTTTATAGCAAAAAAGCAACCCTTTGATTGTTTCCGCATAGAATATACTGTGAAAGCTATTCTGCATCGTTGTTCTGTTTTGCTTTGCTGATTTCGTTTTTCATTATCGCAACAAACTCGTTGTTGGGCTCGAATTCTATCATCGTACGTTTGCCGTTGAATACGCATAGAAACACGTAACTGTCGGCTTTCATGTTTTGGTTCAGCGAGTATTTTATTATCGCCTTTTCACTTGACGGAAGGTGAGTATAATCGCGTTTCGTGAGCAAATCTACCGTAGCTTCAAGGTTCACGTTGCAAATAACCTGACGTTTGTTTCCTGTGATTTTTGTTACCGAAAAACAACCGTCACAAACTGCGTATTCGAACTCGTTTATCGAATAGCGAACCACGAAAAGTATAGACAGCATAAGGGCGGCAAAACCGCAAAATTCAATAAACGCGCCGTAACGCTCGACGACTGTCGAAACAAAAAACAGCGAAAGCGTGACGAGAACACAGGTGAACAGAAGCACCCGGGTTTGAAATACGTTTCTTTCAGGCTTGCAGATATACAAAACAAACGTCTCCTTTATAAATCTACATATATTTGAACGGAGGAAATATTACTTATGAATTTCGAACGCGCACAAATCGAAAAACTGCTCTCGATGGATGATGAGCAATTTACAGCCCTTGCGAGAACCATAGCCGAAGCGGCAGGCGCAAACAAAATGAAAACCGAGGTTTTACTTGCCAATCCCGACGTTTTAAAACGCCGTATCGCAAAAATGACACCCGAAGAAGCAAAAGAACTTGTCGATTCGGCAGGCAAGGAAAAAGGCGATGAAATCTTGCAAATGTTACGCGAACGAGGTGTTGACCTTGGACGGTGATTTTGCCGAAAAACTAAAACAGGTTTTGTCCGACCCCGAGGCGATGTCGAAAATAACCGCAATCGCGTCGTCTTTCGGGGGCGGTACTCCAACGGGTCCGAGCCCCGAATCAACAAAGGTTAATGCAGAACCCGAACAGATTTCTTCTGTTCCCGAGTCTGCTAATTTAGGACAACCGGATGCACTTCCTGCGCTTATGCAGGGATTTGGGGCGAAAAGCGACCCAAGACTGTTGTTGCTTTCTTCCATAAAACCGCTTCTTCGCGAAGAAAAACGGGAAAAGATAGACGCCATAACAAAAGCACTCGCGATTGCGTCTATGATGAAAAATCTAAGAAAGTGAGTGATAAAAATTGTACAGCAGAGATTTCGGAGGAATAAAAAGCGACGGTCAACTTTACAATTACGAACGCGAATATAACGAATCGCGTATGCACCACGATTCCTCCGACAATTACGAATACAGAAACGTAAAAGAAAACGAACGAAACGAAAACGTGCCTTGCGAAAAGGGGAAGGGTCTTCGCCTTGATTTCCTGCGCGACATAAGGCTTGACGACCTTTTACTTATCGGTATCGGACTGCTTTTGTTGCTCGATGCCGATGGCGATAACGACATTTTCGTGTTACTTATCGCATTGTTGCTGTTTTTATAAACGATTTTCTTTATTTACGTCTTCGATAAGAAATTCGATAAATTTATCTACCGTTCTACGCTCTTTTAACGGTAAAGAACGGTATTTGTCGATAGGACTTTCGCACATATCGCTGTTTTCTCGGAACGACATAGAATCTCCCGTGTGGATTCCTGCGGCGAACATTAAGTCTTCAAGGTCTATTTCGCCGAAAGCATGAGACGCAACTTTTCGTATCAGCTTGGGACGCGGGGGATTTTCTTGCGTTCTGAGCGCAAGTTTACGCATTTGAACGTAACTTATGTCGCAATCTGCGGCAAATTGGCGCCAAGAACGGACACCTTTTGCCTCCGCAAGCAGCATTGCGAAGATTTTTTTATTCCATTTGTTGTTTTCAGCCATGATTTATGCCCTTTATTTGTTGTTGTGTATACCCTCGAGTGCAGCACCGATTACCGTACCGTAAGCGGCATTTTCGGGTATAATTATATTAACGCCGAACATTTTTTCAAGCTTTTCAAAAATTTCTTTTGCCTGAGGCAGAATTGCCAAGTTTCCGATGAGAATAATATCCTTGACGTTTTTCATTCTGGCAGAGAATATTGCGAGCATTGCAACGGTTTCATAAACCATGTTCACCAAGCCCAATGCGATATCCTCACGCGATGCAAGGTCGCTGACCTTACCGAAGTTAGACGCGGTTGCGTTATTGGAAAGGGTAGGGCTGATGTCGGTTTCGGTAATATCCGAAATCATAAGGTCGATATTCGACAAATCGCCCTCAAGCGCAAGGTTTGCGACGTTTTGAACCGAATGTACGCCGATAAGCTTACCTGCCAATCCGACCAAAGTACCACCGCCTACACCTGTACCGCCCAAGTGCAAAAATTCTTTCGTTTCGCCGTTTGAGTAAACGTATGCGGTACCCGTGCCCATGCTTACAAC
>JAZRUB010000135.1:0-1843 GCA_045652305.1 Eubacteriales bacterium | reverse complement strand
TATTTCGAGGGCGACCGTCTTAAGGTTATCGAGATTATCGAGGGCGGAAAAACGGTTATGTTAATGCGAATTACCGATTATTCCAACACAATACCGACCGATATATATATGTCGGTACCGGCGGATTTTAAGGCGGGTACTTTGGAATACGAAGCACCTGACATTAATTTTGAAGATATGTCGATTTGGGAGTTGGACTGACATGAAGAAAATATTACTTTTGATTTTATCGGTATTGATGTGCGTTTGTTCTCTGTTTTCCTGCGATAACCAAGCGGAAGAAACTTCTTCTGCTTTAGAGGGTTCGGAAAATACCGAAAGCGAAATTTCAGAGGTTTCGGAGGAATCTGTTATGTATCCCGAATACTGGGGCAACAGCGAATACGCAAGGGTGGAAAACATCGGCGCGTTTGAAGAAATCGAAGCGCACGAGATGACTTTCACTCGCGTTAAGGCGTCTAAGTATACTGTCACCTACGTTACCGAAGCGGGTAAAATGACGGTTACCTTCGACGAAAAGCCGTGGGGTACATACAACCTTGGCGGTATCAGTATCGTCGATAACGACGGTGTTTCGCGTATATTTGCTTCGGGGGCGACCGATTTGGAATACGTTTACCGTACCCAAAAGAACGAGGACAGCAAATTTGTTTGGTCGGGTGGCAACCACGGCAACGAAATACTCCTATCGCTTAAATTCTATAACGGCGAAAACGGGGAAGAGATTGTATTGGCAAACGATGGCGACAGTATTGTTATAAACAAGCTGCACATCATCGAAAAGACTAATTTGATGTTCAGGGACGACACCGACGGCGACGGCTACGGTTACAGATACAAGGACAAGGAAACCTATACGGAAGATGATATCTATGCCGAGGCAACCCGTAAATACACCATAGTCGGTCCTATGATAAAGCTTAACGTCGATTACAATTATTTAAAAGACACTTATCATCAGCTTTCGTATACTTGTATGTTCCCGATTAGCAAGCAATACGGCAATTACTGCGACATGTACGACCAATCGGGCAACAAGATTAAATCTATTGTAACTCCTGCTGACACGACCGCAGGCACCTTCTACCGTCCGAATGCCGCTACACGTGCGATTATCTACGGTAGCGTTGATAAGCGATTCAAGTTCGACGTGTTCGTAAACACGGTTGACGATTCGCTTGACGGTTTAAAGAACTTTTACAAGACGATGTATTGGGACATGAATTTGGGAAGCAACAAAATCTACTTCTCGAAGTACGAAGACGGTGTTCCTACCAAGATTGATGCAGGTACACAGTTCAACACCGAATGCATTTGGGCGTTTGTTTACGACAAGGATGCGAAATAGGTTATGAATCCGAAATACGATAAAATAACCGTTGCATCGATAGCGGTTAGCGCGTTTGTGTTTGTCTGTTCAGCTGTTTCGTTCTTTTTGCTTCCGGAAAAGATATTCGTTCAGCTAATGACAAACTCGTCAACACCCGAAACGGGTACGGCACTTTTTCTAATTGCGTCTGTGCTAATCGTCGGGCTTGCATCGTTGATGTGTATACTTACCGAAAATCCTAGAAAATGGTTGGCAATACAGGTCGTTCTCGCCATTTCGATTGTCGGCTGTTTGGTTTATAATTTTATAGTTATGTGATTGGTTATGAAAAAAAGTTTCCCGTTCGGGAAACTTTTTTGTTGGGTGTGTTTTGTTTAACTGTTATCTTTTCGGTTTGATAAAAAGGTTTCGAGATTGATGGTATGATTGTATTTTACGGAAGCCTTTTTGTCTTTTTCGATGATGAATTTGGACAAGTCAATGTCGTTAATTGCCGCAATGGCAACGATATAG
>JAZRUB010000134.1:0-3629 GCA_045652305.1 Eubacteriales bacterium | reverse complement strand
AAGAGAAGCACGTCCGAGTTTACGCGCAAGTGTATTGTAAAGCACGGCATTGACAAGCGACGACTTACCCGAGCCCGAAACACCCGTCACGCAGACGAGTTTACCGAGAGGAATCGTAACGTCAATATCTTTCAAGTTATTTTCCGAAGCGCCCACAACGGTTATAAAACCGCCGTTGCCCTTACGGCGTACGGTGGGAACAGATACGCTTTTTGCGCCCGAAAGATATTGTCCCGTAATAGAATGTTTGCATTTCTTTATCTGTGCGGGAGTGCCGGTGAACACCACTTCACCGCCGTGAATACCTGCACCCGGACCGATATCGACAATATAATCGGCTTCTTCTATCGTTTCTTCGTCATGCTCTACCACCAAAACGGTATTGCCTATGTCGCGGAGTTTTTTTAGTGTATTTATAAGCTTTTGGTTGTCGCGCTGATGCAAACCGATACTCGGTTCGTCAAGAACGTACATTACCCCAACGAGCGAACTGCCTATTTGGGTTGCAAGCCTTATACGCTGTGCTTCGCCACCCGAAAGCGAGCCTGCTTTACGTGAAAGTGTAAGATATCCCAAACCGACGTTTTCGAGGAAAGACAGTCTTGCGTTTATCTCTTTTAATATTTCTTTGGCAATTTCGGCTTCGGTTTTGCTCAATTTAAGCATCGCAAAGAACTTACGGGCATTGATAACCGACATGTTACAAAGTTCCGAAATATTAATTCCGCCGACGGTAACGGCAAGAGCTTCGTTTTTCAATCTATGACCGTGACATTCGGGACAAGGTATAAAATCCATGAATTGCTCGTAATACTCACGAGCTTCATAGCCTCCGCCCATTTTATAACGATGTTCAATCATTCCGATAACGCCCTTAAACGACGGTTCGCTTACCGATTTGCGTTTGCGTTTATTACCGTACATAAGAACGCTGTATGCTTCTTCGGAGTATTTATCTATCGGCGTATGAACGTCAAATCCATGATATCTGCCGACAGAATTTATCAGTTCGGCAAAATACCCACCCGGTTCTGCGCTTTTAAATCCGTTGCAGACTATCGCGCCTGCAAAAATCGACAAACTACGTTCAGGTATAAGTTTTTCTTCCGAAAAAACGTTATTTTCACCCAAACCGCCGCACGCCTCACACGCGCCCGACGGGTTATTGAACGAGAACATTCGCGGTGTGAGTTCCCCTATCGAAACTCCGTGTGTTTTACAAGCGTAGTTCTGCGAAAATACCATTTCGTTATCGTCGTCACTTGCATCGGGGAAAAGTATTTTTATAATGCCGTTTGCAAGTTTAGATGCCGTTTCTATACTCTCGGCAAGACGAGAACGGATATCTCCGCGCATGACAAGACGGTCTACGATTATATCGATATCGTGCTTTATATTCTTATCAAGCGATATATTCTCGGAAAGGTCGTACATAATTCCGTCCACGCGGACACGCACGTAACCGCTTTTTCTCGCGTCCTCGAAAACCTTTTCGTGCATACCTTTTTTTGCCGAAACAACGGGAGCAAGCACCATAAAACGAGTTCCCTCGTCAAGTTCGGAAATACGCTCGACGATTTCGTCTACCGACTGTTGATTTATCGTTTCACCGCAGATAGGACAATGCGGTATGCCTATTCTTGCATAAAGCAGACGGAGATAGTCGTATATCTCGGTCGCAGTACCTACGGTAGAGCGAGGGTTGCGCGATGTGGTTTTTTGGTCTATTGATATAGCAGGAGAAAGTCCTTAGATAAGGTCGACGTCGGGTTTGTCAAGCTGACCTAAAAACATTCTTGCGAATGACGAAAGTGACTCTACGAAACGGCGATGTCCCTCAGCATAGAGGGTGTCAAAGGCAAGGCTTGACTTGCCCGAACCCGAAAGTCCCGTAAATACAACGAGTTTATCTCTGGGTATTGTTACATCAATATCTTTTAAGTTATGGACTCTTGCGCCTTTTACAACTATTTTATCCGACATATTTACCCCTACATCAATCTTCTTATCTTATCACGTATGAACGCGGCAGTTTCGAAGTCAAGGTCCTTCGCGGCGCGTTTCATATCGGCGGTAAGTTTATCAATAAGTTTCTTCTTTTCGTCTTTGCTTAAATTCTTAGTCTTTTCAAGCTTTTCCGCTTCTTTCTTCGAGGTTATCTCGATAGGTGCGCGGATATCTTTTACTATGGTCTTGGGCGTTATACCATTTGCCTTATTGTACGCATCCTGAATACTGCGGCGGCGGTTGGTTTCGTTAATTGCACGTCGCATGGAATCGGTTTCGCTATCGGCATACATTATAACCTTGCCTTCGGCATTTCTTGCGGCTCTGCCTATCGTCTGCACAAGCGAAATCTCGCTACGCAAAAATCCCTCTTTATCTGCATCGAGTATAGCGACAAGCGAAACTTCGGGCAGGTCAAGACCTTCACGAAGCAGGTTTATACCAACAAGCACGTCAAACTCACCTGCGCGCAGTCCGCGCAAGATGTCCATTCTCTCCATCGTATCGATGTCGTAATGCATATAACGACAACGGATACCCGAAAGTTCAAAAAACTCGGTAAGGTCTTCCGCCATTTTCTTGGTAAGCGTGGTGACGAGTACCCTCTCTTTTTTCGCAGCTCGAATACGTATCTCACCTGCAAGGTCATCTATCTGTCCCTTTGTCGGGCGCACCTCAACCTCGGGGTCAAGCAGACCTGTAGGACGGATAATCTGTTCTACCAAGCGAGTCGAAAGCGAACGTTCGTAGTCCTTGGGTGTCGCACTTACGTATATGGTTTGTCCGCGTTTTTCGTTAAACTCATCAAAAACAAGCGGTCTGTTATCATACGCAGAGGGCAAACGGAAACCGTATTCTATAAGATTCGTCTTACGTGCTTTGTCACCTGCCGCCATACCGCGTATCTGCGGAAGCATAACGTGGCTTTCGTCGACAAACACAAGGTAATCCGACGGGAAATAATCCAAAAGCGTATACGGAGCACTTCCAGGTTCACGTCCCGAAAGTACGCGGGAATAGTTTTCGACACCTGAACAGAACCCTATCTCGCGGATTTGCTCGACGTCGAACATTGTACGTTCGCGTATACGTTGTGCCTCGATAAATTTATTTTGCTTTTCGAAATATTCTATACGCTCGTCAAGTTCGGCAACAATATCGTCAAGTGCTTTTTTACGGGTTTCCGACGACGTGACGTAGTGCGATGCGGGATATATCGCCACGTGCGACATATCGGCAACCGCCTCGCCCGTAACGACGTTTATTTTACAAATCCTATCTACCTCATCACCGAAAAATTCTACTCTTACAGCATCGGTATCGGTATTCGAGGGGAAAATATCCAAGACGTCACCACGCACACGGAAATTATTTCGTTCGAATCCTATATCGCTTCTGCCGTACTGCAAAGCAACAAGGCGTTTTATAACGTCATCGCGTGAGAATATCGCGCCTTTTCGGATAGAAAGCACCTGTTGAGCATATTCTTCGGGGTCACCGAGCGAGTATATACAACTCACCGATGCTACGATTATTACGTCCCTACGTTCGAAAAGTGCACTTGTTGCAGAATGACGCAATTTATCTATTTCGTTATTGACGGCGGCGTCCTTTTCGATATA
>JAZRUB010000133.1:0-9853 GCA_045652305.1 Eubacteriales bacterium | reverse complement strand
GATGACGAAGAAATACTAATGTATTTCAAGGAAGAACGGTGTAAAGTCACCGAAAATAACCGCCGTGGGCGTTTCGGGTTCGACTCTCCTTGCATTAAGCACGGCTTTTGCCGGCACGAAATTATTTGTTTACGGAGATTTTATGTTCGATTTTAATTCCTTATTTAACAAGGCGTTTCCGTCAGACGACGGACGGTTTGACCCTACTGTAAATTACTATACAGTCTTGGTTAACTGCGTAGGGCAGACCAATTATTATAATGATTATGAAAACCAGCGACGTATACATATGGGGGATTCATATTATAAAGAAATCGACGTTAGCAACGATTTCGATATTAACCAGTTCCGCACGCAGATAATGTCGTTAGGTCAGGAATTTGCCGTAAAAGTCAACATTGCCTATGTATTTTTAATGGATATTGAAAAAGGCGATTATAAAAAAGGCTTTTTCAAGGATTATTTGGAAATTGTACGAGAATTTAAGCAATCAACGGATACGGTTGCGGTAGTTACCATTTTGCCCGAGGAAGCAAAGGATTGCGGCGAAATTCTCGATGAATTGGAAAACGATATTCTCGAAAATGAGGTTTTGTATATCTACAACAAAACCCCGTACCGCGAATATTTGCTGTCGGATGCGATTTGTGGCATAGTGTTGCTTCACAGCTCGAAAAAAGAGTATAACGACCTTCGCACCCAAGAACAGCAACAAATGCAAATGGTTCACAACGCAATAACCGGTCTTCCCGAGGCAGGTGCTGCGGCAGTTCGTGCTAAAAAACCCATTTTCTGGTCGAGTATCGGATGTACTTTCAGAAACCCGAAGATGGACCATCTGCGCAGTTACGTTGCAATCATGTGCGACAAAGTAAGAAAAATGTCTTCTGCCGACTACAGTAAGCTTTGCGGTGAACTGTATGCAGGCATGGCAGAAGGTGACAATAGAAATCAATTACGTTCACTTTTGAAAAATACGGTAGACCGTATTCCCAGAGTAGAGGATAAGCTTCCTCCGTACGAGGGATATACTCTTAAAGACTATTTCAATAGAATGTTCGGTAGCAACGGCACCAAAATTGTCGAGCTTTCGTTCAAGGCTACATTGTCGATGTTGTATGATGAAGCGAATGAAGGGCTGATTGCAAATACCGCAAATATGTTGTTCGACAGCAGTGCGGAATTCCACAGCGAGGATTTGTTTGCGGACGTCTGCAGATTCTTGGAGGAATTCAGCGTTCAGTTCGAATATCAATTTGCAGAAGCTAAAAATGCAATGACTACCTTTATGGAGCAGAATCCCGATAACGACAGTTTTGATGAAGATTTCGAAAGATATATAAACGATTATATCAAGTATCACGAACTTCAAAAGCGCAGTGATTTTTGGAACGGCGTTGAAAGCTATGTAAAAAATCACAAAAGTTATTTCAGCGATGCATGTGCACGTTCAAAGGCATTAAGCGACTCTATAAAACAACTTAAGATTGACCTTCAGCTCAGAAATGCTGTTAATATCGATTCGGAAGCGGTCAGAAGTTATCCCGCACAAAGAATCATTAATGCACAGAACGACCCTGAAATTTCTGCTGAAATCAGAGAGCTTTATAAGGCGCCTGAAAATGTCAAGGTTGATATCGATACGGTTAATATGAACTTCCTGTTCAGATTTGTGGGTGCGCCCGGCTTTAGTGATGAAATTAATCACGAATTTGCAACCGGAAACGGCGCATATACCGTGTACATGACTCAGTATATCGGAAAATATTTGCACTTTTTAAAGGGCGGAAAGGGATAGGCGTGAGTTATGTTTGATAAATTGCGTGTTCAAGCAGGCGTTGATGAAGTGGCAAAGTCCTGCACGATATATGTGAATTGGAGCTGGGTTATCGACCCGACCTCGAACACAATGCCAAGCTGTAAATTGTTTTGCTGCGGAATCCCGCAAGACGAGCTTATAAATAATTTCTTGTTCCGCGAACAGGAAATATTGGATTGGTTCGAACGTAGAGTTGTAAACTTCAATTCTCCCGACCGAGAAAATCTTTTTAGACTTTACTATCAAAAACCTTCTAATTTCGGAAAATGTTATCTTAATACAGTCGCGTTCCACAGCGGGGATGCAATTAACCGTCAACAACCGTTGCGCTTTTCCTATGAAGCGAAAAATATGATTTTTCTTGTCTGCGTATTTGATGAGAATAGATACGAAACGAGAATTGTGGCGGTGAACAGTCTTAACGATTTTAAATTTGAAATCACTCGAAATAAAAAGCTTTTCGGTCTTTTCGGCGAAAACAATACCGAATTAAAATTGCTTGAGGGTGATGAACGCCAAAAGGTTTTGATTGTAGAAGACGGTGGTCAAACCACTTATTCCTTGATTCCCAAAGGTTGTTCTAAATATTATCTTTCTGAACAGCTTGCAAACGTGAATCCGAGTAAAATCAAAATCAAATATTTGTCAGATTTAATTTAGTTTATTATAAATAAGGAGAATTTTGCTATGCATGATATCATTTGTCCCGATTGTGGCGACCGTTATTTAGCAAGCGACGTGGCGTTTGATTTGTCACAATACATAACACCTCTTCTTCATGAAAACCCCGAAGACGAAGAGGATGTTCTTTCCGTAAAATTCAAGTTTTATGCCGATGAAGATGCTATTCTTCGTTCTACTGAACCCGGCAACGACGTGCCTTTGAAGTGGGATACTCCTATCGGTCCCAACCCGTTGGACCCGTTGTATCCTTATGTGGTTACAGCGGAAAACATCTTCCAATATATCTGCGAAAAGGTAAAAGAAAAACCCGAAGAAATGGGCAGATTTTTGGACAGTATCGCTGCAGCGAACGAAGACAATACTACAGGACGTTTTATTTGTAACGCACAGCAGGCGAATATGCTCAATGCACTTTATAATGCATTTTTCGATGTTGCAAGAACATCAGTAAGCAGATTTGACCTTAGCGATAACAACGTTAATATCGCAATAAAAATCCTTCTTTATATCAACGCTTCCCGTCATGACCCGGATAAGAAAATCGTTATTAAACTTCGTTGCTACAGCGAAGAAAGAAACGGTTATCACGTAGCTGACGTGCTTTTCGTTCAGGACGGTATAGGCAAGCCCATTCCGATAAGAAAGTGCTGCCGTACCTGCGGTAAGAAGCTTCCTGCGGAATTCGGTTATTATAAGATGATGCCGGTTATCTTGTTAGGCTCTCACTTTGCCGGAAAAACCTCGTTCTTGTTGGCAATGTATCATACTATTAAAAACTATGAACCGTTCACCAAAAAAGACGGTGCGTTGAAGAGCGATGCATTGCTTGAAGACGTGAACTTGGAAGCGTTCGAGAAGAATATAAGCCGTTTCGAAGAGGGTCAGCCTCCTATTAAAACCGACTTCTTTGACGTTCCTATTTTGAATATCCGTGTAAATAACATCATTTATTCGTTTATCGACTGGCCCGGTGAAAAATTCATCGACGAAACCAATCGAAACAACAACGACTTTATTTTCGATACACGTCGTGTTATCACTCACGCAAGACACATATTGTTCTTTATCGAACCTTCTCAGGTTGACGATTTGCTCCAGAGTGGCGAAGAACACGTTCGTTTCCCGACCTCGAAGATTATCGAAAGATTGGGCATTCACCTTTCCTTCGTTGTAAAAGAAAAGCTCCGCAGTGTTACATATATCCTTAATAAGGCTGATATGATTGCACAGAACGAAAACACCGCAGGCCTTTATTCTCAATTCCAAGGTAAGCCCGAAATCGATTTCTATAACGGTCAATGGCAAATCGACCAGTTCAATGCGATTGAACGCATTATCAAGGACGGCTACATTGCGGTTCAAAACCCTGCACTCTGTACAGGTTTGGAAAATATCGAGGTTGGCGACCACGTTAAAAAGGCATTCTTGCCGGTTGCGCCTTACGGTACTTCCGATAATACAAGCGGCGGCGTAGTTGTTCACAGAGGTTGCCTATCCGGTTTGCCTCTTATGAGAATTCTTCAGGTGGATGAACCTCTTGTAAAACATTTGTATAAGTGAGAGGTGTAGTATGCAATACATTTTTGGTGATAACCGTTCAAGTTATGCAATGATTTATACGGATGGTAACGCATCCGAAGCACAAAAACTTCACGGTCTGTTGCGCTTTCCCATCACACCTAATGAGAAATTCAACACTTTTGGTTTTATAACATACGGCACAAACTCCAATTGCCCGTTCTTATTCAGCATTAAAAAGGACAAGAGCATCCCGAGAAGCTGTTATTATGTTCATGGCTTCAACCGTGATGCTAATCCCGAATATTTTTCGGGTGGCTTTTTCGAGGATTTGTGCACCGACTTTATTTCTCAGGAAACGTTCGATTTACTTCGTGACGGCGGTGACGCGCAACCCGTCCTTGCAACGAATGCAGTTGTTGCTCAAACCGCGAAACAGAGTAACCTCATAAACAAAAACGTACTCTGCGAGACAATAGCCCAACTTTATCAGAAGAACAAGGTTATGCTCGCTGTGGATGACAGCATTTATAACGATGACGTTGCTCGTTCGATTGTATATCAAGTGTTCACGTACCTTTCGCCCTCGTTGCGCAAGGCAACTTCGTTCTTGACATCGGTGGTAGAAATAGGAAATGCCGAAGTGATGCTTCGCGTTGTTCCTCTTTCCATGCTTGAGAATAGTCGTGAATCTTATATGAATATCGACGGTTCGAATTTGACTTTCGATGCAAACAGCGAATTTCATAATTTGGCGCAAAAACTTATGGGTGAGGATGCTCACTTCCGCACGGTATTCTTCGAGAATTTCGAATATCTCTATTCGGGCTACGATTCGTCCTATAAAAAGCAAAATGCAGAAGAACTTTTCGGGGCAATCACACGCGGAGATTATGAGCGTTTAGAGAAAATCATCGACAGCCATTTGACAAAGACTATAGTTCATCAAAAAGAAGAGATGAGCAGTTTTTGCAAATCGCTCTGCAAATTTTATAATGATGTTTCGCAGTTGGAGTCGCGTTTGGTGTTTAAAGAAACAGACGTGATTAAACCCGCCGAGTTGTTCTCGACAAACAACTTGTTCATCTATAAACTGATGCTGTTTTCGGACATAGGCGCTGACTTTTTGAAAAATCGTCTCGCCAACGCGTGCGCGAGCGTAGTTATATCCGAATCCAACGCAGTTGCAATGTCAGAGGCATTGAAGGTTGCCGAAACAAACGCAAGCAACGAAAATCTCAAGCCTCATGAAAAATATTTCTATGCAGGAATTTTGAATCCCGTATATAAGCAATGCCTTGTCGGCAGATTGGTTAATTACGCGGGAATCAGAAAAAACATTACCGAAGCAATTAAAAAAGACCTTTCGCCGAGGGAACCTATCGAACCTTCGGAATTCAATGAAATTAAGGAGATACTTATCGGTAAAGCCAAGGTGGAAGCCGAAAAATCCGCGGATAAGAACATAAATCCTACCGCATTTATCGAAAAGGTGGTTTTGCAAGAAATGAATCTACATAACGAGAGTTATATGACGGGACAAAAGGACGGAACTCCCAGATATCCCAACGAAGTAGTGCTTTCCAAACTTACAGCTTTGGAAACAGCTATCCAATCAGGCGAAAGCAATGCATCTATCGAAAATATGTTTGCAGATGTATTCAAAGTTCAAAGCAATTATAATTTCATGATTGATAACTTGATTGCTTTGTACACCATACGTTCCTATAATAACGGAAGCTTCAAGCCTGCATTTTATAGAGCTATCGGTCAAAACTTCAGGTCTGACAGCGTAACAAAACGAATCGAAGCATACGACCCGATTTTGGCAATTGCGTTTGTTTTTGAAGTTTGCGCAAATCTTGACAAGGCGTTCGAACTCGCATTTGCATGCTTGGAAAAGAACAAGCAAACTATAAATAAAAACTACGCTTCCTATGCGGAAACCTCTGCAAAACGTATTTGTAGGGCATTAAAGCATAACCAAAACTTTGCTTCTGCCGACAAAAAGCGTCTTGCTTCCGAGGTAGACCGCGCAATGCGTAAACATGATGCAAATAGCAATGTATGCGCGATTTTGGATGTGTTAAAATCCTTCTGCAAGAGCGGAACAGTCAAAACCGCATCTGCAAAAAAGGCAGCAACGACGAGAATGTTACTCGCTGTTGTAAGCACCGTTGCAATTATCGCAATTGCGTTGGCTGTTATCTTTGCTTTTGACATTATCAGCTTTAATAGTGACGAAACTGCTTCTGATGGCGACGTTGAAACCAGCGAGGTTGTTGAAACCAGCGATGTTTCGGAAGACGGAGCTGTTTCTGCCGGTGAAGAGGTTTCTGATGCCGAAGATGTTACTGACGACGAATCCTCGGCTGAAAGCGAAGTAAGCAACGCTACGCCGAGCGAAGATGACACCGACGAAGGTAATGCTGACGAAAGCAATACCGACGAAAGCAATGCCGACGAAAGCAACGCTGACGAAAGTAACACCGACGAAAGTAACACCGACGAAGGTAACATCGACGACCCCGAAAATCAAAATCCCAACCCCGACGACAACGGCGGCGATGCTTAATGAGAGGAGGCAATAACAAATGTATTCTTTGAATTCTAATACACGAAGAATAACGAGCTTCGTGGAATCAGAGGCATATAAATGGCTCTATGATAAGATTGTAAAAAATGAATATGACGTAAGCGGAAACAGACAGCTCCAGCAACTTATAGTTGATATAAAAAGAGCAGGCCGTCTGGATAAAGCCTCCTATGATGCATTTACACAAAAGGTTGTCTACAACCCCTTTACGTGCATTATTCAGGGCAAAAACGCTAAGGATAAAAAATTTATCGCTACTGATAAAATCGAAAACTTCTTTATTAAATACAATGGCGTTGTTCTTCCTATCGGCTTTATAAGAGATTTCTTTGAAGACGATTATGAAACCCAAGCAGAAGTAGATAAATATATCGCATCTGTCGTAAAAGGTCAGGAAGAATTGTTCACACTTCAGTGCGAAACAACGTTGATTCATAAGAACAACCAAATCAACGAACTTAAAGCAAATACCGACTGCGTATTTAACACCGCATTTTCTTTCCACTTCACCAACATTTTGAAAATATTGCTCACCTTTATAACCTTGTGGGTGTGCGTACATTTCATAGTTGAGGAAGATGTAATCAATAGGATTGTAGAGTATAACGATACAGGCGCTCACTCGATTTTCTTCGAATTCTACTGGTTCCACATCGTTTTATCTACCATAGTCTTGTTCTTCCTTATCTTCCGCGTTATTAAGGCTATTAAGACAATTATTTTCTACATACGTTGGTTTATAATTCGTATTCGTGTCAGCAACGTTCAGAGAGCTATACAACAGTTCGAAGAAAACAAACTTGTTGCATTGCGCGAGTATTTCCAATCGATTATCCCTGCGCTTTCAAGCAATCCCCACGTTATCACAGATGAAATTTGTGAAGCGGTTCCTGCGGCAAAACGTCAGTATTTTGCTATGATGGAATTCAACTGCAATCAAATTATCGAAAAAATCACCAAACTTTACAGTTCTAAGCAGTTTGAATTTCTTAAAGCATACTACAAGGACGATATGTCCGCTAATAAGAGAGCTTGGAGAAAGAAGATTGTCTTCCACACCCTTCTTTGCTTGCTCCTTTGCTTTATGAATATCGAATCTTGGCGTAATTTCGCGATAGATACATTGAAGCCTGTTGTTATTTACTTTGGCGGTGAACATTTGTATCCCGAAGAAGACCTTTCGACAGAATCTGTAGATGTTAGCTTCGAAACACAAGACGCAAATAAAGTTGTTTATCGCTACGGTAATGCCAGAGTCAATAACGATAGTACGGTCATCCCTGGTGGTGACATTCTAGAACAAGCAAGCAACTATCAGACTTCTCCGTTGTTTCGCTCCGCAAGCACAGACAACAATGCGGTTTGGGACGCGAACATGCCTGTCTGTTTCATCGACGTCTCGGGCTTTTTGCTTACCGATGGAACCTCCGACACAAGCATAGGCTTCCACAGCAATACACCCAGCTATAAAGATGTAAACGGATATCACAGCATTACTTTCGATTTGGGTAGTCAAACCGAAAATGTCAACGGCGCAGCGGTATACGTGGACGTAGTTAACCGCGACGTTACTGTCGGCGTGCCCGAAGCAGTTGAAATGTTGGTTTCTACCGACGGTCAAAGTTGGCAAAGTGTCGGTGCGGTTATTCCTAACGGCATCGCAACCAACGGATATGCGGAACGTGTAGCTATTCTAGCGAATAAAGTATATTCCTCCTGCAGATATGTTCAAATACGTCTCGTAGGCGAAGGTTGGACTCTTGTTTCCGAAGTTGATATTTTCGCCGGAGCATAAGAGATTGATAAAATCCTAAAAAACAACACCCCAAAAGTCAGTGCTTTTGGGGTGTTCTTTTGTAAAAAGAATTATTGTTTTTTCTCGATGGACACGATTGTTGCAAGGTCTCCCTCAACCGAGAATTTAACCTCGTATCCGCCGTATTTCATGCCGTAAACACGGGCGGGGTCGTCGTGATACGGAGGTCTCGGGTCACGCGCAAGAATCTCTACAAGTGATTCGCGTTTGTCCTCGGGAAGTTTGTTGAGTATATCAGGTTCGGCAACGACCTCGAGCATTTTGCCGCCGTCGGGCGCAAACCCGCAGGTTGCGTCGGGTATCGAATCGGCATAGGAAAGATAGGGCTTTATATCATATATCGGAGTGCCGTTCATAAGGTCTGCACCCGAAACGACAAGATAAGTTCCTTTTTCGCTGTCGTGCGCTATTTCCTCGATTTTGACGCAAGAAATCGCAAGCGAGTTGGGACGGTAAGGCGAACGCGACGCAAAAACACCCACGCGGGTATTACCACCCAAACGCGGAGGGCGAACGGTCGGTGTCCACTCTACGTGACGCACCTTCGAGAAACACCATATAAGCCAAATATGCGAGAAAGCCTCTAAACCGCGCAAAGCTTCGGCAACGCGGTATTCAGGCTCGAAAATGATTTCCGAGCGAACCGATTTCGCCAATCCGCTTTGTCTTGGCACACCGAATTTTGTACTCAGGTCGTTCTGTAAATATGCTATCGGTTTGATTGTATATTCGTTATTAATGTTATTCATTGATTTTCATAGCTCCAATATAACAATAGTTGAAGTTTATTTTTTACCTTTCATAAGGTTGACCAGAACCTCAACCATTTTTTCCATAGAATCAATAGGGATAAACTCATGAACCCCGTGGAAATTCGCTCCGCCTGTAGAAAGGTTGGGACAAGGTAAACCTTCGTAGGAGAGTCGAGCACCGTCGGTTCCTCCGCGAATGGGAACGACTAACGGCTCTACACCGCATTGCTTCATTGCGTCAACTGCATTGTCTATAATATGCATGTGCGGGAGTATCTTTTCTTTCATGTTGTAATAGGTGTCTTTCATAACAAGCTCGAACGTGTTCTCGCCATAAACACCGTTAAGATAGGAAACGAGGTTTTGCATGAAAGATTTACGAGATTCGAATTTTTCTTTGTCGTGGTCGCGGATAATAAAGCGAAGAAAAGCTTTTGATTCGTCGCCATTTATAGATGAAAGGTGATAGAATCCCTCGTACCCTTCGGTGGTTGCGGGTGTTTCGGATTCGGGCATCATAGAAACGAACTTTGCCGCCAAAAGACTTGCGTTTTTCATTTTATTTTTCGCGCTGCCGGGGTGGATATTGATGCCGTTGACGGTGATTTTTGCCCATGCGGCGAAGTCGGATCGTAGCCATGTCGTTCTGTGAGCCAAGGAGATGTGTG
>JAZRUB010000132.1:0-5009 GCA_045652305.1 Eubacteriales bacterium | reverse complement strand
TGTTAGCACGTGCAGGGCTCAAGTATTGTCTGGGGTCGAAGTGTTCGGGGCTCTGAGCGAAGTGTTCGCGGATAGCAGCGGTCATTGCAAGACGGAGGTCGGAGTCGATGTTAATCTTACAAACTGCCATAGAAGCTGCCTTGCGGAGCATATCTTCAGGAATACCGATAGCGTCGGGCATTCTACCGCCGTTAGCATTGATGATGTTAACATATTCGGGAATAACCGAAGAAGCGCCGTGAAGAACAATCGGGAAGCCGGGAAGTCTCTTTTCAACTTCTTCGAGGATGTCGAAACGAAGCTGGGGCTTCTGACCGGGCTTGAACTTGTATGCGCCGTGAGAAGTACCGATAGCGATAGCGAGAGAGTCAACGCCGGTCTTTTCAACGAATTCCTGAACCTGGTCGGGGTCGGTGTAGGAAGCGTGTTTTTCGGATACGTTAACTGCATCTTCGATACCTGCAAGACGGCCAAGTTCGCCTTCAACGGAAACGCCGTGAGCGTGAGCGTATTCAACTACCTGACGGGTAAGAGCGATGTTGTCTTCGAAAGAGTGGTGAGAACCGTCAATCATAACGGAAGTGAAACCACCGTCGATACAGGACTTACAAAGTTCAAAAGTATCGCCGTGGTCAAGGTGAAGTGCGATGGGAAGACCGGTTTCTTGGATAGCTGCTTCAACGAGCTTTACAAGATAGGTGTGGTTAGCATACTTTCTTGCGCCGGAAGAAACCTGAAGAATAAGGGGTGCATTTTCTTCTTTTGCTGCTTCGGTGATACCCTGGATAATTTCCATGTTGTTTACGTTGAATGCACCGATAGCATAGCCGCCTTTATAGGCTTTTTCAAACATTTCTTTTGTTGATACGAGAGGCATTTTTAAATCTCCTTTTTTTCATTATTATCTTGCATATTAAGTTTAACTTTTTTCTACCTAAATGTCAATACGATTTTTGATTTAACGGCGTATTTTTCTCAAATATTGCCACTTTTTCTTATTCGGACGCGTGTGTTTAGTTAAATCTCAAACAAAAAACATTGAAAAACTAAAATTCAGATGATATAATAAAGTAAACCGATAATATTAAGCAGGAGGAAAACTATGAAAGCAACCAGATTATTTAGTCTTTTGATTGCGTTTGTGATGATATTTTCATCTTTACCTCTAATTGCAATCGCAGAGGGTGAATCCGAATTCGTTGACCCTTATGACTATGTAGAACATTATCCTGACAGAGATGAACCCTACGTAGAATTATACGAAGAGTATGTAGATGGTTCAACCTATCAATGGTATAAGGGCGAAACTGCTATTGAGGGCGAAACCGAACCCGAATTGAAGTGCGAACTTGAATTTGCTACGGAATATACTTGTATCATTACACTTCCCGATGCGAAAAAAATACGTCCCGCTTTCGATACAAATCCGACAATATTAGAACAACCCGACAAATATTCCCCGATGTTCGAAGTAACCGACAGCGACAGAGTTGACAGCTATCAGTGGTATACGCACGTTATAACCGATACTGTAATAACCGATGAAAATTCATCGAATAAGTGCTCTACTTGCGAAAATGAAAAGTATTCCTCCTACGACAAGGATGAAAATCTTTGGACGGGCGCATTTGTCTCCAAAGTAGAAGGAATTTATGAATTTTTCTGTTTTGAAGTTGAGCTCAAAGCAGGGGATAGACTTTTGGTAGACGTTGGTCCCGAAGTTCAGGAAATCAGAATCACCGATTCCGATTACGATATTACCACTTCTCCTTCGTATAGTATGGTAGGCAACATCGGTGTATAGGACGTTGAAGTTGATGAAACCTATACGGTTTCTATATTCACTACTTCGGAAGATTCGAAAGTATCGGCATACATAAGAACCATCGAAAAAGACGTACTTCTTGAAGATGAAACCGAAAGTGTATTGAAAAACGGTATGTTCGGCGGTTATTACTACTGTGTAGCAACCTACGATAACGATATTACATTAACGTCGAACGTTGTTGCACTTATCCCCGAAGTATACGAACAACCCAATGCAGAAACCTACGATTTCTACGTTAGCAATTCCCACCTTGCGAAATTCCAATGGTATCAAGTTATAGTTAATGAAGATGACAGCGAAGAAATAATCACTCTTGAGGGTGAAAATGAGTGCGTTTTGCAAAATTACGAACGTAACGGCGTATATTACTGCGAAGCGGCTTATCCGTTATGTATGGTTTTAAGGTCCAAGCGCGTTACCGCTTTGCCTGTAATTCTTGAACAACCTTCGGCAATGTTACCCGAAATTTCCGTGACTTTTGAAGACGAAGCAGAGTTTTCGTGGTATGAAGTTGAATTAGAAACTTCTTTTATTGACGACGAAATGGCAGAACCGGCAGAATTCAATGATAATGTTGCAACATACGATGAAGCAACAGGCAAGTGGACAGGTGCGTCTTGGATAGCGTACGAATATGCAAATGGCGACGTAGAATACGGCCTCGACATCATGTACGTTGAACTTGAAGCCGGTACAACAATCAGAATGTCTGTCAGCGACATAACAAAACTCGTTGATGAGGGTATATCGGTCTCGGGCGAATATGCAGATGGTTATTACGTTGAATTCAGCGACGACGGTTATGCTTATTTTACGGCTGAAGAGGACGATTTATATAACATATATTTCTATTCAGAAGACCCGAGTGTAACAATGACTGTCGAACTTGTAGAGTATTCTTATACTCTAATAGAGGGCGAAACCGAGAAAAAACTTTCCGTATGTGAAAAAGATAAATATTATGCGGTAATAGCATCTTATGATGACGGCGAAACAATACTTGTATCCGATATCTTTAAAATGTTTGCCAAAATCATTAAGCAACCCACAAGTGAAGAGCCTTCGGTAGAAGTAAACGTCAAAGAAGACGACATGAAGTACCAATGGTATGAGGCGGTTTCTGAAATATCCGACGTGACCGATGAAGACGTAAAACTTACCGACAAAGATAACCCTGCGACCTATGACAGCGAAACAAAAGAATGGACCCCTACCATTTATGATGAACATGAAGACGAAGACGGCAACATTACCTATGAACTCGATTTATTCATAATCTCTGTTAAAGCAGGCGAGCAGGTACATTTCATTCCCTCTGAAGAGCTTGAATCCGGCGAGATTATAGCAATACCGCAAGAATATTATGGCGATGACATATATATTGAGCCAAACCAAGACGGAACGTATACCTTTACGTCACCGATAGAACAAAAATATTACTTCTATACCTACGATGACAACGCAGAAGTTACGTTAAAAGTAACAAAAACAACATACAGCTTAGGCGATTTGGTAGAAGGTCAGGACAAAGCAGAGTTGCTTGACGCTTCGGTAGGTACGTACATCTGTGTAATCACTTATAACGACGGAACCGAATTGATTTCCGACGTGGTAAATTATTTCGTTAAAGGCGATATTGATGCAGACGGTGACGTTGATGCAACCGACTATATTCTTGTTAAACGTGCGGTGTTAAAGAGCATAACTCTTACAGAGGAACAAGCAAAGTTTGCAGACATTGATGCAGATGGTGACATTGATGCTACCGACTACGTTTTAGTTAAACGTATAGTGCTTGGAACTTACAAAGCATAATAAATTGCGAAGCAAAAAGGACTTTCATTGCGAGACTTCCAATAAGGAAGTCTCGCAGTTTTATTCGCCAAATATATTTGGCGAGTTATATTGCTTCGCAGTTATATTATGCTTCGCATAGTGGTATTCGGCTTCGCCGAGTTTGGCGAATAAAATAACACTGAAACCGTAAGGGTTCAATAACACTATTGCCGAAAGGCAATAATATCACTCCGACGAAGTCGGAATAAAACTTGAATAATATCGACCTATATGTTATAATAAAATGGGTTTGGGCTTTGCCCGAGAAGGCATTTGTACAGATAAATGCGATGCTGGTTCTTCTTATAAGACCGTTCGATAATCACTAATTTGTTTGGAGGTTTTACTATGAAATCGAAGTGGAAAGATGTTCCCTTGTTACATAAGCTTGTAGCGGTAGTATGCATTCTTGCAAGTATTTCAGTAGTTGTTTTGGCGGTATTACAGATGTTTGATGTATGGAATCAAGCAATCAACATTTTTATGCCCTTGATGGGGGTAACTATGCTTTGCCAAGCTTATATGCAATGGAATACAAGTCGAAAAGTTGCATATTTCAGCATGGGAACGGCAGTGTTCATTTTCATCTGTGCAATTATTGTATTTTTTGTCAAGTGACAAACACACGGTGTATGCAAATTTAATTTATAGAATAGTAAAACTCCGACAGATTCTAAATTCTGTCGGAGTTTTATCATCCTTATAAGAAGAAACCTTTGAAAGTCCTTTTTTATTATTTATTTATTATCTGTTCGAGATTCCATTCAGCAAGAATGTAAATAACATAATCGGGTTTAATGGAATTGACTCTTGATTTGTCCCAAATATAATTCCACATACTTGCATAATAGGTTTTGTACATGCGTTCTGCAAGAATATCATACATTTGTGTGGAGTATGAATCGCGTATTACGTAGGAAACAGGAAGGTTTTTGTTGCCGGAGTACATTATTTTTTCTTCGGTTACGGCATTGCTGTAAGTAAGACTTCTGCTTGATTCATATCTCGAAACGAGAGATATAACTTTCGGGATAGGGATATTGAACGAACGGTAATATCCATATTCTTTTATGTTGTGTGCCGAGAGTCCGAGGTTATAGGACATATCGCCGCTTATGAAATAATCGCCTTTCCAGTTGAATTCGCTTATATCTCTCGGTTTCGACTCGGGGAACTTATCTGAAATGTGATTAAACAACTCGGTATATGCAAGAAATGCACCGTAATCCGACCAATGGCTGTCTAACTTTGCATATAACGGCATTTCGTCGTTCTTGTGTTCGGTAAATACGGTTTTTAAGTCAATAACCGTCGCACCGCCTTTTGTGAGTGCTTCAGATACAAG
>JAZRUB010000131.1:0-1664 GCA_045652305.1 Eubacteriales bacterium | reverse complement strand
TACAGCCTTGTGCGTATTCGATTCGTTTATAGGATACCGTCAACTCAAATGGGGCTTCGATTACGTAAGGCTTCATATTATCCTTTTCGGCTAGCGCTTTACGTACAGCATCGTAAATTTCATCGCAGACGGCATCGGGGTGTTTACTTATACAGTTATTCCACGCAAGAGCCTTTTTTGTTTCGACGGTTTTTATCCAAGGAAAGCTTTCGAGTGCTTGAGCAACACATACGTCGTCAGCCGAAACGAAAAGTGTCTTTACCCCACGCTTGCCTGCTATTGCCGCATCAAGTTGGAGCTCGCCTATTTCTTTGCCGTTTATTTTATGTGACACAAACGTAGACGACGAATAAACGTGCGAAAGTGTGGCTTTTGGTGTGTCGTAAGCGTGATAACCTATAAACAACACGCCGTCGTAGGTTTCGTCGATACTCGGGAAGCGCAGACGGCTTCCTGCACCGATTATGAACTTGCATCTTGAATCGAATGCGCTATAATCGAGATTAATTCCGCTTCCGTGACAGTCCCAAATAACGACCTCATCAGCGCCACTATCGAACAGCGCTTTTGCGGCAGCATTTGCCTCACGCGTGCCTTGACTGATTGCAAAATTAAAGTTTCTTGTTCCCTCTGCAAGGCCTTGACCGTATGTACCTACTACGCAAGCTACACCCTCCAAATCAACGCTGATACAATATTTTGTTCCCATAGATAATACACCACCTATTGAAAAATTTTCAAAAACATGTATAATTAATAAAAATACGAAAGGTTTTTTATATATGAACAAGCAAAAACTAAAAGAAATTAAACTTTTTGTCCTCGACATGGACGGAACTATTTATTTGGGCGAAAAGATACTTCCCGGTGCGATAGAATTTGTAAAAGAGGCGCGAGAAAGCGGTCGAAAGGTTATCTTCTTTACAAATAATGCTTCTAAAAACCCGAACAATTACGTTGACAAGCTTAACCGAATGGGTTTTGGCGCTACGAGAAGCGACGTCGTTACAGCGGGTGACGTTACCATTGAATATTTAAAGCGTCACAGACCGAACGAGGCAGTTTATCTTGTAGGCACTCCTGCATTGGAGCAATCCTTTATCGATGCCGGTATTACTCTATCCGAAAACGCAAATATCGTTGTAAGCTCGTTTGACACAACCTTGACTTATGAAAAGCTCGTCATCGCTTGTGACCTTATACGAAACGGTGCGGACTTCTACTGTACACACCCCGACTACAACTGTCCGACAGAAAACGGATTCATCCCCGACAGCGGTGCGATTGCAGCACTTATCACCGCATCTACAAACGTAGAGCCCAAATATTTCGGCAAGCCCTACAAGGAAACGGCAGACATGATTTCCGAACTGTTTGGTGTTCCGTTTAGTGAAACCGCAATAGTTGGCGACAGGTTGTACACCGACATTGCGCTCGGCAAAAATAACGGACTTCTTTCGGTATTGGTACTAAGCGGTGAAACCAAAATCGAAGACGTTAACGAAGATAACGCTCCCGATATTATACTTGGCGGTATCGGTGAAATTATAAATTATTTTTAAAGTAACCTATTCTTATTCCGTTAACCGATTCTCCCCTGCCGACTGTAACGATAACACCGAAGCAATTATCGGGCATATCGGTTAGCGTATCATAAACAAGAG
>JAZRUB010000130.1:0-6438 GCA_045652305.1 Eubacteriales bacterium | reverse complement strand
CGCGAAACCGCAACGGTTGCGTTATTGTCACTAACAAATACAACTTTGACAGGGATAGTTTTGAGATAGGACATTGCGCTGAAAAAGCCGAGTGCACGTGCAAAAACTTCAGAAAGCGTACCACCCAAACCGAAGCGAATTATATTGTTTGATGAGACACAATTACACAAAACCAAAGAGCAAACGGCATTATAACCCGCAAGGAAAGCATTAAAATGTTCTGTGCCGACGTCTATTCTTTGTGAATCCTTATTTAAATCACTCTTTTCAATCGCTGCAACAACGTCGTTATTCAGCGAAAGGAGGATTTTATTCGAAGATATAACCTCACCGACTTTAATTAGTTCTACACCTTTGCGTTTTGCATCATTTATTATTTTTTGTTCTTTTTTAGGCGGTATAATTAGATAGTGCTTTGATTCTGCAGAGGCTATCGTTCCGCCGAGTAAGCCCAATTCAAGCGCTATTCCGTTATGGATAGAAAAAAGCGAATAGAGGTTAAACACCGAGTATTTCAACAGTTTTGCACGAAGCTTTGAATCTTGCACAGCATCTGCATTATAGGTGTATATCGCGTTGCCTGCATTTGCGTCAGCGTTGCTATTTTTTGCACAGTTTTCCGATGCATCCAACACGTCCATTGCGGTAATCGAATCACCGCATTCGACCTCTTTTAAAAAGCGTGTGAAAGCATCACGAATGCGCACGTCCCTTATCGTTACGTCGTTTATAGAGCAAAACAAGGGAGAATGCAAACCGTTGGTTAAATCTTCTATTATAGCTTCGGAAAGCGAGGGCGAATTTTCGTTTTCCGGTACTGTTTTTTGTACTGTTTCTTCGATATTTTCCTGCATATTTTCCTGCATATTTTCTTGCATATTCTCGTTCATTGTTGCCTCCTATTAAATGACGTTGCCGTAAAGCAAATTGCCGTCATGTGAAGTGATTTCTATTTCAACTATATCGCCTACCGAACATCCGTTGAAGGCAAAACACGATTCAAGGAAATTTTCGGTATGGCCGAATGCTTTATTATCTGTGATTTTTTCTACAAGGACTTTGCATTTCTCGCCTACGAGCGAATTATATATCATATCGCGTGTATTAGCACACTTTTCAATCAAACGCGCATTACGTTCATTCCTGACCGCCTTAGGTACGCTGTCGGGCATGGTTTCGGCAACGGTGCCCTTTCGTTCCGAGTACGGGAACGAGTGCACGTGAAAGACGTTAAGTGCTTGCAAAGCATCAACCGTTTCTTGAAAATCGGTTTCATTTTCACCCGGAAAACCTACGATTATATCGGCAGACAACATTATATTTGGGAAATAACGGCGGATTGCCTCTACTCGTTCAAATATATCGTTTTTTCGATACGGGCGTTGCATTAAGCATAGCACCTTATCTGAGCAGGATTGCAACGACAAATGGATATGAGGCATGAATATGGGGGATTGCGATACAGCTTTTAAAAACTTGTCGCTTATAATATTAGGCGAGAGCGAACCGAGTCTTAGGCGCTCTAAGCCTTTAACCTCTGACACTTTTAATATAAGTTCCGCAAGCGGAATTTTATTATACGCGCTTACCTCGATACCCGTTAGTATTATTTCCTTATATCCGTTTGAAACAAGTCGTTTTGCTTCGGCAACGATATCATCAACATCACGCGAACGAACCTTTCCGCGACATTTGGGGATTATACAATAGGTGCATTTGCCGTTACAGCCGTCTTGAATCTTTATAAACGCACGGCATTTCGAAAAAATCTCATCACCGTTTTGTAACGACATTGCTTCATACTCTGCGTTATCCATAGAAACAACGGAATCTTTATCATATTGTTTTGAGCCGATTATAACGTCAACAACCGCCATTTTGTTACGGTTACCGCCGACGTATACGACGTTTTCTATATCGCCAAACGCGTTTTGAAGCTGAGAAGCGCAGCCTATAACCAAAACCTTGCCGTTTTTTGCACAACGTCTTACAAGTTGACGGCTTTTGCGTTCGCTTTCTGCGGTTACTGCACAAGTATTTACTATATAATAGTCACACTTACCCTCTTTTTTTATCTCGCAACCTAAATCGCGCAACCGTTCTGCGATAGCAGAAGACTCGTATATATTCACGCGACAACCGAGGGTATGTATTCCAACCGTAATTTTACTGTTCATTATTTATCCTATTAACCGCATTAGTATATTCCTCCTCGCTGATGAGAAGGTTTATCGCTTCCAAAAGCGATTTCGAGGTTAGCGTTTCGGGCAGCGAAAGTAATTTTGACAACACTTTTCTGCGAGTTGCCGAATTTGCGCCTCCCGAAAAACCGTCTTCATAGAAACGTATTTTTGAAATATTTGCGCCTTTGGGTGCATCGGTTTGAGAAAAAGGCATTAGCAAATCCTTTATAACCGAAAGTTCTATTCCCTCCACTCCGAGCAATCCGTCGGCAGAGGGGGCTTTTTTTCTTTTTTCGGTTCCGATTACAGACGGTGCGTATACGTTATAAATTTTGCCCTTTAATATGCCTTTTAATTTTGCGCGGATAAAATTACCTGCTCGGTCACTATCTGTAAGCAAGATTATACCGTCGTTGCGCGATAGTCTTTTTAACAGTTCCTTTTTTTCGGTATTGTTAAAGACAGAGAATCCGTCGAGTGATATTATCGGCGTAGATACTGCAAGGCTTACCTTTGCCTTATCATACTTCCCCTCGACTATTACGGGATATTTTAATCTAAGCCTTTCTTCCATAAGTGCAAATCCTATAAAAAGCAAGTTCCAATATTCGTTTGGGATTGCCTCGATAACTTTTTAGTTTCAAATCGGCATTCGAAAGTTGCGATATCGCAAAAGACAAGGTGCGTACGTCGGTCTGACCGATTGTTTGTGCAATTTTTCTAACAAGCCATGATTTGATTTTGGTTTCTTTCGAAATCATATCAAAGGTCTTTCCCG
This sequence comes from Eubacteriales bacterium, assembly GCA_045652305.1. Taxonomy (GTDB): domain Bacteria; phylum Bacillota; class Clostridia; order Oscillospirales; family CAG-382; genus Coliplasma. The sequence continues at coordinate 3,477 of JAZRUB010000130.1, read as the reverse complement.
AATCCAAGCCTGTTTTAACCAAAAGCATATCCGAATAGTTTTTTGCAATAATTCCAACTGCCATCGGGATTGTTTCACGGGTTAGTTCAAGGCTGTCTAAAATACGCTTCGCGCCTACCATATCACGTCGGTTGAGTGCCGTTGCTATATCAAAGTATTTATACGCATTATTAACACAACAGTATTTTCGCACATCGTGTGCAGTAAGCGGCGTGCCTGAATATACCTCGGTAAGTTTTAATATTTCGCCTTGAAGTATATACATGTCACTTCCGCAGACGTTTATCATTTCACGCGGGACAGACATATCGAACTTAACGCCCTTCGCATTGAAATGGCGTGATACCCAGCTTGCTAATTTATCGGTTTTTTCGGATTCAAACTCTACCACAAGTCCGTTATCTCTAACCGCTTTTATAAACGACGTCAAACCGCTTTTTGACGGTTTATCGCTATTGCTATCAGCACTTGATTCGGCACGAAGAACCGCTAATATCGTTAGATAATCGGGGATATCCGAAAATACTCTTATATAATCGTTAACGTCAGAATCGGTAATTTTCGCACTTTCAAGGTCGGTTATCTCAATCAACTTCGTTTCCCACATATACGGAAGCGAATATACCGCATCCTCAAGGTCGCTTATTTTATCCGTTGAGGCATTGAAATATATATGATTGAACTCAGGTAGAGGAGAAGAATCGACCTTTTTGCGAATGAGGTTGGCATAGTGGTCCTTGGTATACTCCTCTTCTCCGCAAAACAGAAAGGCACCGCTTAGTTTATTCGATTTTATTCGTTCTTTTAATATATCAAGGCTCATATATTTTGAATTGCCCTTCTTGATTCATTTCTATTCTTAACATTTCGTCAAAACGATTGAAATAGGCGTCTGCATCGGGAGAGGAATTATAATAATCTTTATTTACGTATACATCGTAGGCATCGAAGTGTTTTCCGTCTGATTTATAGTCGTTCAACGCTATTATAACGTCGCATTCCAACCATTTATCAAAATCACCGCCGATAAACCTTACAGTTTTACCCATTGTGTCGGCTCGAATGATAGTATCTTTGCCATCATCGTAAACTTCGATGTACAATTCTTCGTTCAAATCATTTGAAATTCCGCTATCATAATATACTATATCACAATTTCTGGCGTTTGCCAACTCTTTTATTTGTAAATAAATATCGGTTTCGTAAGAATTGGTAGGATTTTTTAGAAAAATTGTATCAACCTTCATGTTTCCGCTTAATTTATCAAAGCGTTTGAGTGAGTATTTTGTATAGTCGATTAAGATATATTTATCGAGCGAAACAAGTCCGTTTTCGTATACCACATCGGTTTCCGAGGAATATCCACCTACGTCAACATAGATATTCATGTCGCTTATTTGGCAATAAATATATTCACTTGAGCCGTTACCGTATTGGATAATCTTTTTGTCAGCAACATAGGCATCGGTCAAAAACCAACATCCCCACAAGGAAAGAGAAAACAAAACACTTAGCGAGACAAATGCACTTACTTTACGTTTTGACACAAACACCAAGACGAAAATCATCAATAAAGACAGTATTATTGGAACAAGCATATACGGCACGTGTGCAGACATACTACCTATATCCGAATCGTGAAAATGTTTTGCGACATTTGTAACCACATCAAATATGAAACCTACAGGATAAGCAATTAATTTTGCTAACGGAAGATACATCGGTGCGACAACGAATGCAACTATCGCAATACCTATCGCGTAGGAATACAAGGGCACGGCGAAAAGATTTATTATCGGTGAAATATATGAAACCGTATCAAAGCTTGAACATATTATCGGAAACGAGAAAATCGTCGAGGCAAACGTCACGACAAACGGCGCAATTAGGGCAAAACTTAGTTTATAAATAACGTTCTTTATACTGCCTTTGCGTGCAAATTTCAGATAAAGGAAGTTGCGTAGTCTATTTAATACAGGTTGTGCAAGAATTATCCCCAAACTGCAAAGATAGGAAAGTTGCAAACCGACCGAACAAATTGAATAAGGATTTCCCAAAACAATCAAGAAGAGCGAAATAAACATAGATGTAATCCCGTCTGCATTTCTTCTTGACATGCGAAATAACAGCAAAAATATAAATACGATTGCTGACCTAAAAGCACCTGCATTAAATCCGACAAGCTCGGCATAAGCGATAGCTATCATAGAGCAGAATACACAAACAAATTTTTGAGGTATGCGAAGCATCGTTAAGAAGCTGTAAAGTCCCAACGAAAACAGCGACAAATGTAATCCGCTTATCGACAGCACGTGGGATATTCCGCTTGATTTATAAAGCGAATACAGATACGAATTGAGCGAACTGCAGTCCCCTATAACAACAGCTTTTGAAATTGACGATGCGTGTTCAAATCCTTTATAAAGTTCGTTACTGTTTTCCGAAATACTTTTTCTTAATTTATAAACAATTCCGTCACCGTTTTGATATGAATTGACAGTAGCGGATGCGGTAAGCGTTATTCCATGTGCAAAATGCGACGGAGTGTCGACAAAATTATACTTAACGTCCGCAATAAAGCGGTCGCCACAAACCAAAGAAGTGTCTAATTCATTGGCATAAACACGAACAAGCTTTCCTGAGGGTACACCGCACTCGCTTTTTACAACGCTTGCATCGACGTAATAGGTCTTTACCTCCTTAACTTCGAACTCGACAACGTCGTGTTTGCCGTCGAAATCAGAGGTGTTTACCTCGACTGTGTTAAACAAATCAACACGCAAAACGCCAAAAGAGAAAGCGGTAACCGCAAGGGCAACCGCTGACACTCTTTTTATAATAACAATTTTCTTGAAAAAGCGGGAAACGAGTACAACAAGCGCGGAAATTACAGCAAGAGTAATAAACAAAGCGCGACAAGAAAATGTGTCATATTCAAACATAAAAATATTAAAAACGACACCAAGCGCAAATATTGTTACCGTTGTTGCAATTAAACGCTTTCTAAACACATCAATCCCTTATAATTACGCAAGTTTTACGGGCAATTTCTCTCCGCCGAGAATATGAAAATGAATATGTTTTACCGATTGTCCGCCGTCTTCGCCGACGTTGGTGATAACGCGGTATCCGTTTGTAAGTCCGCATTCCTTTGCAACTGTCGGTATCGCCTTAATCACTTTCGCAACCATCTCTATATTGCTGTCATCTACACAATCGACAGAATCGATATGTGTTTTGGGGATTACCAAAACGTGAACCTTCGCATTGGGGTTGATATCCTTAAATGCAAGTACAAAATCGTCCTCATAAACCTTTGTGGAGGGAATTTCGCCTGCAATAATTTTACAGAACAAGCAATCCATAATTAACTCCTTATTTGATTTGAGAAGCTAAAACTGTTTCTGCTTCCTTGAATGCATCGGGAATTTTAGAAGCATCTTTACCACCGGAGGAAGCGCTGTTGGGTCTACCGCC
>JAZRUB010000129.1:0-7376 GCA_045652305.1 Eubacteriales bacterium | reverse complement strand
GTAAGCCTCGGCATTGACGAAGTTGCCCCATCTGCCGATTATCTGTCCCAACATAACGGCAGGCGCAAGCGCATCGAGCATCGAAAGCGAACTTGTTTTCTTGACCTTGTTGTAAATAAGCGCCGTCGCAAGTCCGAAAATTATTGCACCGTAAATCGCAATACCGCCGTTACGGATATTTATCATATTAATAAAGCCCTTGCCCTTGAACCTATCCCATTCGGTTACGACGTACACGAATCTTGCGCCTAATATCGCAATCGGCATGATAAGCAGGGTGACGTTATAAATCATATCGGGGTCAAGCAGCTCGCGCTTCACCGCGAGGTAGTAAAAGAGAAGAAACGCAAACAATATACCGGTGGTTAAAATAACACCGTACCATTTGATATCAAAGCCTTCGATACCAAAACAATTTTCTATTGCGTTGCCGTCGAAACTGAAATCCAGTCCCAGACCCGGAAATGCAACTCTGTAATCGTTCATACAAGTTATCCTTTCTCTATAATACTTATAGCGCAGTTTTCGGTGTTAATCGAGTTAAGCGCTTCTTTTATTTCATCGGGAGTGATGTCACAAAGGGCATCGATTCCGTCAAAATCGTCGTAACTTAAATGTGCGCAAGTCGCCATTGACGCAACGATATCCTCGCCCGAATCGAAAAGGGTAAGGCTTTCGGCGTAAGCGGCTCGTTTCTCACGTATGATTTCTTCGTCGGTGAAAAAATTGATTTTTCGGTTCTCAATTTCTGATGTTGCAAGACTCATTACCGTCTGTGCATCGTTTCCGCTTCCCGAAATAATAACGTGGGCGCATTGCTTGGATTGGGTATATCCTGCGAAAAATCGCTCGTTCAATAGACCGCTTTGATAGTTTTTGCAGTAAAAATCACTTGCTCTGCCAAAGGTCAGCGATATTGCAAGGCGCAAAGCGGTTGCAAACCGGTGTGTTGCCAAATCATTTTCGATTGACGGTTTGCACTTAATGCCGATACAGTAAAGCGGACTTGCCACTACTGCATTTTCGGTGATGTTTTTCATGTTCACCGTTTCCTTTTCGGCAGGGAAAACCGTTTTGGGTCGTTCGGCACCGTTGTGACCGAAATATTTGCGAGCCATCTCAAAAACTTTTTGAGCATCAATATTTCCGCAAACGCAAAGCGACATATTCGTAGGAACGTAAAAATCGTTGTATGCTCTGAAAAGTGTTTCTTTCGTTATGTAAGACACCGACGAAACCGTACCCGAAACGGCATGAATCGTAGGGTGTGAAGCGTACATTGCGCGGTTGAGGTTGCGCAATACGTTTGTCGAGGGAGAATCCTCGTACATGGTAATCTCTCGGGCAATTATTTTCTTTTCCTTTTCGACCGATTCGTCGCTGAAATGAACCGATGACACCGATTTTAACAGTACATCGAGATTTTCGAAAAAATTATCGGTGCAGGAAAAATAATAACCCGTATTTTCAAACGAAGTGAATGCGTTTGCGTTTCCGCCGTAGCGGTCAAACTCCAAAAACGCATCGCTTCCGTCAGCATTTTCAAACATTTTGTGCTCTAAAAAGTGAGCGGTACCCGAGGGGAGAGTGAATTTTTCTCCGTTTATCTCGTATTCAAGGTCGGCGTTGCCGAAATCGCAACAAACCATGGCGTAAGAAACGGGATAATCTTTCGGTATCACCGTTATTTTAAAACCGCTGTCGAGTGTTGCGTAATAATATTTTTCTTTTAATCTTTTGTTTTCTTTTATTTCAAAACGGTTCATTCCGCACCTCCGAGAATATAAACGAGTTCGGGGGAAACGGTTTGCGCAAACGCGATGATTTCTTCTCGCGTGACGTTTTTCACCAATTCGATGCTTTCGTCAATGGTTGCCGAATCTTTGCTTATTATCTGACCGAGGAGATAACCGCTTATCGAATTTAGGTTGTTTTCGGCACTTCTTAGTGAACGAATGATAGAATTTTTTGCGTTTTCAATATCGCTGTCCGAGAAATCGCCTATTTTCATGGCTTCCGCCTCGCGATAGATGGATTGAATCGCTTTGTCCTCAATACCATGTTCGATACCGCAGGTGACGAAAAGGACGTTTTTTCTGCTTGCAGGATAAGACGAGCAATAATAGCAAAGCCCCTCTTTTTCGCGTACGTTCATAAACAGTTTGCTAGCAGGCGAGCCGCCGAAAATTTCGTCGTAAACCGAGAGAATCGCACGTTTTTTCGCGCTGTCTGCCATTTCCGTGGTGAAACCGAGCACGAGTATGCTTTGCTCCATCTCCATGCTTTCATAAACGCGAGTCACTTCGTTTTTGGCAGGGTGTATTACAGAATCGGGCAAATCGAAATTGCGCGAAGAAAAGGGAAGATGTGCTTTTACGCATTCTTCTACGTAATCAAAATCCGCTTCACCGGCATAGGTGATGAAAATAGGTGCGGTTTCGATGATATTACGGTAAAACGGCATTAAATCCTTGCCGTTTAGCTGTCTGACTTTTTCGATTTCACCGCCTGCGTCAACAGCAAAGGGTTCGCCCTCGCACATTATCTGACGCGCTCTTAACATGGCGTAAGAATGTTTGTTTTCGACAAGCGACGCGATTTCTTCGATAAGACAAATTTTTTCGTATTCTACGCTTTTTTCGGGGAATATTCCGTTTTCGAGATGGGGATTAAATATAGCGTCCCCCAATAATTCGGTTGCGCGGAACAAGACTTTTTCACCGTCAAAGGCGAAAGAATCTGCGATTGTATTAATTTCCAACCGTACCAACAAAAGCTCGCCTCTGCGCTGAACGTAGGCATCTAACCCCAATGCATAAAGTTCGTCCTTGATTATCGAGAACGATTGCATGGTGGGATATTTACCCGTGCACAGCGACAACAGATTGGTCAACAAAGAGTAACCCGATGCCGTTTCGCTGTCAAGCGGTACGACAAAAGAGACCGTCATAATGGCGGACTTGAATTTGTCGGTTTTGCAGGAGGCGAGATATACCCCCTCCTGCAAACGGCTGATTTTAATATTCATTCGTTAGAATTAGATAAGAGATGCGCTGTCGGCATCAAGATAAAGGGTTGCGTTGTCGTGCTTACGGAGAATGGTTGCAGGACAAGCTTCGCCAACTTCGCCAAGGATGGTGTTCTTAACAGCGTTAGCCTTGGTCTTTACGGGAACGATACAGAATACGCTTTCTGCAGCAACGAGAGTGGGGATAGTAAGGGTAAGTGCAAACTTGGGAACGTCGTCGATTTTTGCGAAGCAACCGTCGTTAACCTGTTGCATACGGCAGGTTTCGTCGAGCGAAACAACCTTTACAACCTTTTCGTCGTTGAAGTCTGCAACGTGGGGGTCGTTGAACGCGATGTGACCGTTTTCGCCGATACCCATGATGATAATATCGCACTTGTTAGCCTTTAAAAGTTCAGAATAACGTACACATTCTGCTTCGGGGTCAACCGCGGTGCAGTCAATGTAGTTAACCGACTTAAAGGGAACTTTGCCGAAAATTGCGTTTTTGAGGAAGTTGCCGAAGCCCTGAGGAGCGTCAGCAGCAAGGCCGATGTATTCGTCCATGTGGAATGCGTTAATTTTCGACCAGTCGATAGTTTCGTCCTTGATAAGCGATGCGAGGAAATCGTTTTGGCTGGGTGCAGCGGCGAAAATCATGTTGATAGTGCCTTTTTCTGCGATTTGACGGTTGATTTCTTTTGCCGCCTCTTTTGCTGCGTATTCGCCCATTTCTGCTCTTGTTTCAAAAGCGAGATAAGTAAGTTTGTCTACTTTTCCTTGTTTAATGATAGCCATGTTTAAAATTACCTTTCGTATATTGTTTTGCCGCCAGAAATAACAGCGACAATATTTATATCTTCGTCAAATACAGTAAAGTCTGCGCGTTTACCGCAAACAATTTCGCCTCTGTCCTTAATGCCGACTATCGAGGCGGGGGTAGATGTCATCATCTTAACAGCGTCGGTAAGACTTGCACCTGCTTTGATTGCGTTTCTGACAAGTCTGTCGGTGGTTGCGATACTGCCTGCGAACGCTTCGCCGCCGGGCATCTTTGCAACGCCGTCTTCAATGTAACATTCCTGACCGTTTTCAAGCGAACCGAGAATGGTCTTGCCCTCTGTCATACCTGCACCGCGCATAGCGTCGGTAACAAGCGCACATTTGTCCACACCCTTTGCGGTGAATACGTATTTAAGCATCGAGTGGGGAAGATGCTTGCCGTCACAGATAACTTCAACCTTGAGCGAGTCAATCATATATCCGCTTTCTATCATACCGGGATAACGGTAACCGCGTTTTCTCACAAGTGCGCTCATACCGCTGTAAAAGTGAGTCAACTGAGTGTAACCGTGTTTTACTGCTTCAAGCACTTCTTCGTAAAGCGCATCGGAGTGTCCCATGGAAGCGCAAATTCCGAGTTCATTAAGTCTGTCGCCAAGCTCAAGTGCGCCGTCCAATTCGGGTGCTACCGACCAACGTACGATAACGCCTTCGCCCTTTTTGAGGATTTCCTCATAATGTGCTTTTTCGGGGTTTTTAAGGTATTTGGGGTCTTGAGCACCTGCCTGTTTAGAGGAGAAATAAGGGCCCTCAAGATGCATACCGTAAAACATTCCACCATAGGTTTCGTCTTTTTGAACCTTGCGGAAAACGTCAAAAGAATGGAAAAGTTCCTCGTCGGGACATGTGAGCGTGGTGGGAAGCATGGTTGCCGTACCGTGAGACGCGTGTAATTTTGCCGCACCGAGGAAAGCCTCTTCCGTGCCGTCCATGAAGTCGTGACCGCCACCGCCGTGCAAGTGAATATCAATAAAACCGGGTGCTATGTAATAATTGTTTTCGGCAACGCCTTCTTTAATTTCGCTGATAACTCCGTTTTCAAAAGAAACCGAGCCGTCGATTATGCCGTCAGGAGTAATTACCTTACCCGAAAGATACTGTTTAGACATAAAAACCTCGTTTAATCGTTAATTCTCGTTTATTCATTAATAATGGCAACCGCACTTGCTGCGATGCCTTCTTTTTTACCGGTAAAGCCAAGACCTTCTTCGGTAGTAGCCTTTATACTTACCGCGCCTGTGCTGATATTAAGCGTATCCGCAATATTACGGCGCATTTCGTCGATGTAGGGTGCAAACTTGGGTGCTTCGGCAATGATTATTGCATCGATATTGTTTATTTCGCAACCCATTGTTTTAAGCAATTTACCTACTTCGGCAAGTAATTTGAGCGAGTTGAAGTTTTTGTATTTTTCGTCAGAGTCGGGGAATCTTCTTCCGATATCACCCAAAGCCGCAGCGCCCAAAAGCGCATCGCATATAGCATGGGTAAGCACGTCGGCGTCAGAATGACCGAGCAGACCCTTATCAAATTCAATCTCTTTACCGCCTACGATGAGTTTTCTGCCCTCAACAAGGCGGTGAACGTCGTAACCTTGACCTATTCGAATCATGACATTACCTCTTTTTTGTTCATCAAAAATTCTGCAATGGGAACGTCATCTGCCGTTGTGAGTTTCATGTTCGTTTCGACGCGTTTGATATAACACACCTCTACACCGATTTCCTCAAGCAACGAAGTTTCGTCGGTGAATCCCGATATGTCATCGTTTAACGCGTTTACTGCATGAAGATAAAGCGATTTTTTGAAGCATTGCGGAGTTTGCACCGCAAACAGCGCCGAGCGGTCGGGAGTAGTCACAACCCCTGTTCTTGCATCCTTGTGCTTGATGGTGTCAGTTACCTCGGCACAAACGCAAGATGCACCGTGAAATATAGCTCTTTCTATCGCATCATCTATCATTTCGGCAGTTACGAAGGGACGTGCACAGTCGTGCACACAGATAACCTCTGTATCTTTACTCGACCGAGATATTCCGTTTTTTACGGACTCTGCACGTGTTTCACCACCGCGCGTGAATATTATGGGTTTATTATAACCGACAGCCAACGCGCGGAGTGAATCCTCGTTGTCCTCAGAGCAGACGACAACTATCTCGCAAACGCAAGATTTGTCGAAAGCTTCGAGAACGTATTGAAATAAAGTTTTGCCCAAAACCTTAATATTGGGTTTTGACACACCGCCCATACGTCTTCCGCTTCCTGCGGCGGCGATGACGGCGCAACTTTTTTTGTTACACATTAATCGTTGTAATCGTAACCCATTTGGAGCGCTTTTGCGTTGAGTTCGCCCAATTCGGGTTTCGCTTTAGGTGCAGATGCCTTGATGCATTCCATGAAATAGTCAAAATCAAACAAACCGGTTTTCTTCATAAGATAACCAAGAATAATTACGTTTGCGAGTTTGGGGAAACCTGCTTCGTTTGCCATTTTGGTGGCAGGGATATAACATGCCGTTACATCGTTACGGGAGGTTTCAACGTCGATAAGCGAGCTATCGATAACGATAGTGCCGCCGACTGCAACTCTGCCCTCAAACTTCAAAAGCGAGGGTTTGTTCATCGCGATAAGGATATCGGGAGTGGTTACGAGGGGAGAACCGATAGGTTCGTCATCAATATTAACCGAGCAGTTACAAGTACCGCCACGCATTTCGGGACCGTAGGAGGGGAGCCAGCTTACCTGCTTATCGTTTTTCATTCCTGCAAGAACAAGCTGTTTTCCTGCGAAAAGGATACCCTGTCCGCCGAATCCTGCCAAAAGAATTGCACTCATTTCGTTTCCTCCTTTGTGATATCCTTGTATACGCCCAACGGATAGTGCGCCATCATGTTTTCGCGCAACCATTCGATAGATTTTTCGGGCGAAAGTCCCCAGTTTGTAGGACAGGTGGAAAGAACTTCGATTATAGAAAGACCTTTCTTCTGCTGTTGCATTTCAAAGCCTTTTTTGATAGCCTTTTTCGCAGCACGAACGTTTTGAACACAGTCAACCGAAACACGTTCAGCATAAGCAACGCCGTCTAAGGTGCTTACCATTTCGCAAACGCGAATGGGGTTACCTTGGAGTTCCTTGATTCTTCCGTAAGGCGAAGTGGTGGAAACCTGACCAAGCAAGGTGGTAGGAGCCATCTGACCGCCCGTCATGCCGTAAATTGCGTTGTTTACGAAGATTATGGTGATATTTTCACCTCTTGCGCCGACGTGCACGGTTTCGGCAGTACCGATAGCGGCAAGGTCGCCGTCACCCTGATAGGTGAATACGGTAAGGTCGGGGTTTGCGCGTTTAACACCGGTAGCAACGGCAGGAGCACGTCCGTGAGGAGCTTCTATCATGTCGCAGTTGAAGTAGTTATAAGCGAACACCGAGCAACCAACGGGTGCGATACCAACCGTCGAAGCTTCAACGCCGAGTTCATCGATAACTTCGGCAACAAGACGGTGGATTATACCGTGAGTACAGCCGGG
>JAZRUB010000128.1:0-10096 GCA_045652305.1 Eubacteriales bacterium | reverse complement strand
GAGTGCGACGGAGAACAAACGCTGTTCGCTTTCGGCAAGTAAACGGAATTCTATGTTTTTCAATACGCTTTCTATTTCGGCAAGGGAAACACCGTCTTTGAACTTGACGATATAACGTTTCGAAGCACTTATGGGCGACGGCTTAGACGTTTTGAAGTCGGTGTCTTTGCCTAATGCTTCTTCGAGCAAAGTGTCGCGCTCTTTATCGAAACGTTTAAACTGTGATTTTTGCGCAAAAAGAACGCTCCCTGCCGAAAGTACGGCAGAAAGAAGTATAACTGTTATTAAAATCACAGCAAACGTTCTTTTTAACATTTCCAATCCCTAAAATTTCTTGTAAATTTCTATCATTTCGTCGGTTTGTACGGTATGGCTACCGTCAGTGTAAATAATAAGGTCGTTTTCGTAAACCAAGCCTTCTTTGCCGTCTTTTCTGCCCTCAACAAGTATAAGCGACGGTTTTTTACCGGCAGATGGAACAACCGCGCGAAGACGTTTCGGCTCTATACGGTTTTCGCGCATGGCGCAAATCAAATTCACTAATCTGTCAGGTCGGTAAACGGCAAAAAAACCGCCTCCGCTTTTTAAACACCACGAAGCCGTTTTGCAAAACATATAAGCCCCGCCCGAAACCTCGCGTCGAGCGATGTTAAGAGCAGTCGACTCATTTTCTTCACCGCAATCAATACGCATATAAGGCGGATTTGTTACGACGTAATCCGCTTCTCCGCAAGCGAAAAGTTCTTTGTAATTTTCGGCATTTCCGCAAATGATTTCGAATCTGTCGGAAAAACCGTTTTTTATTGCGTTTTCTTTAGCGACTTTTGCATACTCTTCTTGTAGTTCAAGACCGCAAAAATTCGCCTTGCAGCCCGTTGCAAGCAACAGCAACGGTATTACGCCCGAACCTGTACCGAGGTCGATACAAAGTCCCTTTTTTATGCCCGACGCAAAGTCGGCAAGCAATAGCGCATCTGTACCAAAACGGATTCCGCCAATCGGCTCTTGCAGTACAACGTCGGCATTAATTTTGTTTGTTTGAATATCACACATAAACAATGTCCCAAAAAGTTTATATAAATATCGGGATTGCCCGAGAAATTTGTCAAAACGCCTTAATGCAAGGAGAGTCGAACCCGAAACGCCTACGGCGGTTATTTTCGGTGACTTTACACCGTTCTTCCTTGAAATACATTAGTATTTCTTCGTCATCACGGCGCAAATTCCCTCGAAACTTCCTCGCCGTGAGGTGATTTATCAGTTTTGAAAATGAATATTTTTGCCAAGACAAAGAGAATTTTGCGGATAATACATGCGTATATCCGTGAAATTCGATGAAGTATTGACGAAAATGGGCTTTTCAAAACCGTTTTGTGTTCAACTCTCCTTGCATTATGCATCAAAAATAAACTACAAACATAGCCGAACCGTTTTCAACGCAGTTCGGCTATGCCAATTAAATCATTCAAACACGGACACAATATTCACCAAATCCATAGGTGAAATCGTGCAGAAAAATCTGAAAATAGCCGATGTTTCTGCCAAGGAAACAACCATATCTCCGTACTCGCCCAAAAATTGGTATTCAACCAATGCGCTTATAGCAATGCAGATAACCCATACGTAAACAACCGCAGCAACCACGCCAAGGAGTGCACCGATAAGACCGTCGGCTTGTTTTATCAAGGGGAATTTGACCAACGGGCAAAGTATTCCCTTGAGCAATCTCAAAACGATAGATACTACCAAAAATACGCCCACGCAACCAAATGCCTGCGAAATATATTCGGTTATCGGCTCTGCAATAGTGTGAGCCAAGGATTGAAGGTCTGCTTCGGTAGCGAGATTCATAGAGCCAAAGCTTTCTTGAAGCGATGCCAAATCAACCCCACAACGAGTAATCAAGTCACTCAATTCTTGGGGAAGCTGACCAAACAAAGCCCCTATATCAAACAAACCTTCTTCCGCGGTTGTTGTCACAGAAAGCAACACGTCATAAACTGCGTTTTCTGCGCCCGAGAAAAAGGGTTTTATAAGCATTGAACCTACAATAGGACCGAGCAAAAATGCCGCGCCTATCGAGACAGCCAAAGACAAAACACCATAAATCGATTTTACCGCGCCTCTTTTTGCATATACAACAACAATTAACAGTGCTAATATTGCTAAAATTGCATCCAATAAAAACGCCATAGTATTCTCCTTTCCTGTGACAAAAAGTTTTTATTGCCCGAGAGGTATACCCTCTCGGGCGGTTGACTGTTATTTGATAAACTTATGCGCTGAATACGCCGATGAAGTCATCAAGGCTGCTAATCAAATAGTTGTAGAACCATTCGATTTCGGTTTCAGCTTGAGTGAGGATATCACCGCTGTTACGCTTCATTTCGATAGCGTTAACATTCGTTTCTGCTTTTGCCTTGAGGTCGGTATATTTTTGTTTAAGTTCTTTGAACACGTCCATGGAGCCTGCGTAAATGCTATCGTTAACAGCATTAACCTTCTTTTCCATGAGAGGCTGATGTGCAGCATATTTTTCCATATTGCGGAATGCTGTGCAAACTGCCATTTCCATGTATTTTACCTGCCAAGGCTTATCGCTGTTGTTAACCATAGCCTTGTTGGTAATAGTGAATACGTTTTCACCGAGAGTGTAAGTCCAAACGCCGATTTCGTTAGGAGCGATTATGCCGTAAAGCATATATTTTGCAAGCTCTCTGATTTGAGGCTTGAGTGTTTCGGTCGCAAGAATACGCTCGAGTTCTTTATTGCCGATAAGGTTTTTCTTGAAGAATGCAACTTCTTCAAGAAGCTTATCTGCGAGCTTCATCTGGTTACGGATGAGGTCAACAGAAGTATCATCGTCAACAGGACGAACCGATTTTACAGAAACAATCTGCATCTGCTTTGCACCGAATTTTTCTGCATATCTGCTGTAAAGCAAGCTCGAATCAACAACGTCGTTCTTTTTGTTTTCGGGGTCTTGAACGAAGTTCTGAACAAATACGTCCAAATCGGTTGTATCGGGCTTATCTGCGCTGTAGTAGATTGCATATTCGCCTGCGGAATTCTTTGTAACGATACCGTGTTCCTTAGCGTAAACAAAAGCGTTCTTAAGTTCTTCGTAAATTGCCAATTCGTTATCGTTCTTATATTCGATAACGCCTTCCTTAGCTCTGAACCACTGAGAAGGAACCATAAGCGCAGGAAATCTCTTCATTTGAGGAGTTACGCTTTCGTTTTCGTTTATATGCAAACCGGGTTCCTTGAAGGTGAAATAATCCTTTTCGTACTTGACAATCGTGCCGTGAATCCACATAGGCATACAAGCGTACATTGTATAACTGTAGATAGCGTTATTATCGCTACTACGGAATATGTTACGAGCCATCTTATTGCCCGAGGTATCCTGACCCTTGAACGCAGATTCAAACAAAGGACCCCAAACGGTATCTTTATTTGCAGCAAACGCAGAAGGAATTACAAGATAACGGTAGCAAAGTTTTTCAAGTTGAGGCCAGCTGATGCTTTCCCAAACATTGCACATAGGCTCTGCCAAAGCGTTAACATGGTGTACCAACGCGGTAACAACCTGAGCTTTCTTGTTCTGCGGTTCCAAACCGTATGCCTGGTCGAGATAATCAGCCATGGAACGCTTGGTAACGTTATCGAATGCCTTATATCCGTTGATAAATTCGCGGAATTTTTCAACACAAGCGGTTTTTTCGGTGCTAATCTGCCAAGTGTCGTGCTTTTCAACCATTTCTCTTGCGAGGTCGCCGATAAATGCATTGACACCGTTATCGCCCAATCTTCTCAATTCTTCTTCAATTGTAGAAGAAACAGCAGCCTTCAAAGGTTGGAAGATGGGGTCGGTAAGAGCAAATATACTGCCCTGAGGAGGAAGAATTCCTTCGGGAGGATTGAGAGTGCCCTTAGCATCTTGAGCATTCTTGATGGTGATGTCGCCAATTTTTTCGAAGAGGTCAATCAACGAGAGATAATACTCGTTCAAGCTGCTCTTAATCTTATAAACGATACCGTTAATGCCTTCACCAAGATAGTAGTTCTGGGTGAGGAGTTCGCAAAGCGAAACTCTGAACTTAGCAACATAAAGATTGGTAAGAACAGCCTTATAGTCATCAAGATATCTCTTTACGTTACCGCCGAAAAGACCCTTGGTCATATTTTCGCGGATTTCTGCTCTTTGATTTTCGAATTGACGAACGCTGTTTCTGATGTTTTCAGAATAGCTTTCAAGAGCGAGAGAATAACCGTCAAGGCGTTGATAATAGCCGTTAACAGCTGCACCGTCGTTGGAATACGACTTCAAAAGCTTGCCGAGGAAGTAAGGTCCCTTTGCAGGGTCAATGAAGATTGCCGCAGCCTTTTTGTTTGCAGCTGCAACTGCACCGGGGATGAGCTTTCTGTCTTTATCGAAATTAGAGATAGACTTGGTAACGATTCCCTGCAAAGCAGCATCGAAGGTGCTTGCGGTAACAGTTTCCTTGTTCCAAGTGTGTTGGTCGCCGTCCAAGTATACACGGATTTCGTTAGCAACTGCTTCGGAAATTTTATCTATAATAAAGGTGGGAGAAGCTATATTCTTTTCGAATGCATCTACTTCTTCTTTGGTAAGTCTGTCTGCATTCTGTCTGAGAATGTCGTTAGCTCTGCCGAATACAGCACCTACAAAACCTTCAACGATATGGTCGTTGGGGAATTTGATAGAAGAAGAACCGATAATTTGGTACTTATACTTACCGCTCATCGGGAAATTGATGCTGGGGTCAAGAAGTGTAGCGTTCAATGCAGCACCAACGTTGGTATAGAAAGCGTTACTGGTGAAGAAGTCGGAGATGGATGCATCCTGAACGTTATCATCACTACTTACAACGCGAGTAACCTGGTTGATAAGGTTATCTACACATGCTGCAACAGCGGTGGTTTTGGGATTTTCTGCGATGATGTTTGCAGCACTCTGACCGCCGATAAGAGTACACTGGTCAAAAATGTTCTTTGCAAAAGAGCATTTGCCGAAAGGAAGAGGATATTCTGCTTCGAAGGTTTCACCGATTTGTTCGATGTTCATCAAATAGTCGATTTCCTTCAACGCAGCATAACCGTTACGATATGCACAGTCAAGGTTAGATGTGCCGCCTTTATCATAAACATTGGGGAGGAATACATGGCCCATAACACGAACTCTTGTATCCGAAATGCCCAAATCTTTTGCGATTTTTCTTACAACAAAAGGAATGTCTACACAAAGACCACTACCTGTACCACCACCGGTACCTGCAACGATATGTATATCAAGGGTTTTATTGGTGAAGTCCGCCAATTCGGAAATTGCGTTCGAGATAGAGGAAATAATAGACTGGAACATGCCGATTTCCATAAGGGAAAGACGGCCCGCCATTCTGATTTGGTTTGCACCGTCGCCGCTCAATTCAGGGCAAAAGTCCGAAGGAATCATTGCATTAACGGCATTAGGACGATATTGCGGTTCTTGTTTGAGCATCTGCGTTACAGAAGCGTTATCAAAGAGAGGAAGTTCTTCAGGCTTGAAGAGGTCATCGTTTCTCTGAAGGTTTATATCGTCTTTAGATGTGTCGATTGCAAGGAAACGGATTTTCGTTTCATCGATATTACCAACACGCTCACGAAGTGCGCGTTTTAATCTTGTAACGGTTGCCAAACCCATACCGCCCAAGCCGATAACAACGCTACGGGAGGTTTCGCTCATTGCAGTATCGCCGGATTTGATTGCGACACCGAGTTTGCTGGATTTCAAATTATCGAGTTTTTTGAAATCACTTTCGGAATAAAAGTATGCCATAAAATCCTCCAAAAATCTTATTGTTTATTTCCTAATTATTTTTATTAGAATGAATAGCCGTCGGAATATCCGTCGGAATCGTTAAAGTCGTTTACCGAACCAAATGTTACGGAACCACTGCCATCAGAGAGCGAAATCATAATTTGATTTCTTACAAATGTGCCTCTCTTCTTCTTATTATATTCAATCTTGAACGCACGTTTGAAAGGAAGACCGGTTATCGAAATTCCTTCGCATTTTGCGATGAATGCATCCAACTCGTCTGCGCTGAAGTTGCTGTCCAAAATCTGAGCAAATGCGTTGTTTGAAGACAACAATGCATCGAGCTTCATAGTAGGTTTAGCATGTCTGTTGGAAGCAAGACGGCCGATATTAAATACCGCGCTGTTGTTTTTGCCTTCTTCGTCGTTGCTTGTAATCTTTACTCTGAAGCCGAAGCGGATAACCTTACGCTTATTAACGATGATAAGGAAAATCACAACGCCTATCAAAATAACTGCAGCAGCTATTGCCAAACCGATAACCAAGCCCATGGTGGATTCTGCTTCAACCGAGATGGTATACGTTGCTTCGGCACCGTTACCGTCGGTTGCTTTAAGAACAACTTCGGTTTTTCCGAATTCTCTGATTCTGATTATCAATTCATCGCCGTCGATTTCCGCGGTCGCGATATCTTCATCAAGGGATTCTACGGTAATAATAAGTTCATCTCCGTCGGAGTCTACGAAAAGGTCTTCGATAGAAATTACTTCTTTGAAATCAGCACTCAAACCGCTCTTTTCGATAGAACTTACTGCGTCGTCATTTACAGAAATTGTAGAAGCGCCTACGGTCAAAGAGATTTCGCCACTATCCAAAGTGCTGGTATAGTTGGCAAGGGTCGCAGTCGCGGTATATTCGCCCACTGCAGATGCCTCGAACGAAAATTCATAACTGCCTGTAGCGATGTCAGCAGCGCCAAAAGTTTGTTCGTAAAAGACCTTGTCGTTGGTTTTGACAATAACCTGACCATTTGCATCGTTCAAATACTTGGGAATAGTATTAATCTTTTCTCCGCTGACGGGGTTTGTCAACGTAAGGCGAAGGTCGAATTTATCTTCGTTTCCGGTTTCGATACGTTCGATTCCCAAAGTGGGTGCAACCACCTCGATTGTTTTCGAACTTTCTATTTCAAACTGCGCATGTGTGATGGTTATATCGAAACGATAGGTGCCGGGTTTATCAAATGCAACAGCAAAATCAAATCCGTTGGAGTGAGCATTCAATTCGCCGCCGATAAGTTTTGTTTCGTTAGTCGTGGTGTTGACGATGTTTGCAACCGCCTTTGCACCGTCTTCACCCTCGTAAAGAGAAGTGGAAGAAACGTGAACGTTGGATTCGGCATTGTAAATAGTAGCATCAAATTTATATTCATCGTCTATGTAAACCTTGCCACCATCCGAGATGCTATCTTTAACTTTAAGGTCAAACAAATAAATCTCGCTGACCATAACCGAGCTTTCTTCGCCCTTTATAGCAAGTACCCAGTTGCCGTCCTCAGGTTGCTTCAACTTAATTGTTACAGTGCTGCGACTGGGAGTAGCATTAACGGTACAATGCTCTTCGCTGACTTTATTCTTTTCGGTCACATAATCCACATCGGCAACAGGGACACCCGAAGGAGTTAAAATTCTAATCGAATGCAACGGAGCACCGCTCGTCAAAGTGATGTTCGCTTCTTTAACTGCTTGGCCGTAAATGTGTATGGTTTTTTCTTCTTCAACCTCGGGATTTACTTCAATAACATCATTATTGGGATTGAGGTGAGAATTATCGAAAAGGTAGGTATAGATTTCTTGGAAAACTTCTGTCAATTCAGGAGCAGAGGTTACAACTACGGTTTTGCCCTCGGTCTTTTCGGAATCTGACATCGATTTTAAAAACTCTTCGTCAACCGAACCGTCGGCATTAAGGCCTACGCAGTAAATCGGAACTCCTGCATCTTCCAATGCGTCTCTTGAGTCATTTGCTTTCTTGTGAGAAACTTCTACACCGGATTCATCTTGAGTAGCGATGCAACCGTCGGTGAAAAGAATCATTGCCTTTTTGTCGGCATCGGAATCAAGCAACGATTTTGTGCCTGCTTCCATAGCAGCACCGATATCGGTATAACCGAACCAGCACGAAATATTTTCGAGCACGTCATTTTCTTTGTTGTCGCTCAAAACAAGCTCTATGTTTTCGACATATTGCTTAAGTCCTTCGGGCGAACTTACGTCCAAAGAATCAAAACCGTCATAAACAACGCCGTTATAGGGAATGAGCTTAATGTTCATCTCCACTTCGTAGGGGAACATAAAAGCAAACATTTGCGCTGCTTCGGTAGAAACTCTCGAATGTGTATCGGGATTTTCTTTGTCGCAGGTGTTCATAGACGTACTTACATCAAGCAAAAGCACGATGTCGATACTTTCGACCTGCTTGGAATCTTCAGCTACGGCGCTCAAAGGAACGACGCAAAGAAGCATGGTGCAAACCATTAATAACGCAAAAAATCTTTTCATAGTGACCTCTTTTGCCAAATCGTCGGCAATTCTCCTTGATTTATGTTTTATGCTAGTATAAGCCATAAATGTTTCGCACGTTAAAAACACTCGTGGCTCGTCAAAAAAGATATAACAAAAAGAACAGCTATCTGCACTGTTTTTAAAAAGTTTATTCTTTACAACAGTTCGCCTTTTTGTAATTTTTACCATTTTATCATATTAAAATCAAAGAATCAACCTTTTTTTACAAATTTTTTGATTTTTCGCGTATTTTTTGTCCCCTGTTTTACGGCTATATTTCTTGCAAAAACAACAAAATAGCAAACGACGAAACAATCAACCGATTTAATGAAAACTTTGTGCTTTAATTGTTGCGGTTTTTCTTTACAAGCGTACGCTTTTGTGATAAAATATCGTTAGCATTTTTTGGAAGGAAAACACTATGGATATAATAGCAAAAATCGCAGAAGAACTTAAAATAAGAGTGACGCAGGTCGAAGCGGCGGTAAACCTGATTGACGAGGGCAACACCATCCCCTTTATCGCACGTTACCGCAAGGAAGCAACAGGCTCGCTCGATGACGAAAAGTTACGCGAACTCGGCGAAAAGTTGGAGTTTTACCGCGCACTTGATGCAAGACGTGCAGACGTGTTCCGTCTTATCGACGAACAGGGCAAAATGACCGAAGAGCTTGCAGCTTCTATCGAAAACGCAAAAACTCTTTCGGAATTGGAGGACATCTACCGTCCCTACCGCCCGAAGCGCCGTACAAGAGCAAGTATCGCTGCGGAAGCAGGTCTTACACCTCTTGCAGAATTAATGCTCGAGCAGAAAAAAGACGTAGACATAGTTGCCGAGGCTGAAAATTACATAAACCCCGAAAAGAAAATAGAAAATGCAACCGATGCGCTTAACGGTGCAAAAGATATAATTGCAGAACGCATTTCCGACAATGCCGAATACCGTAAATGGATTCGTGAATTTACCTACCGCACGGGTTCACTCGTGACGAAAGCGAAGACCGAAGAGGACAGCGTTTACCGTCTTTACTATGACTATAACGAATTGCTTTCCAAAATGCCGTCGCACCGTATTCTTGCGGTTGACAGAGGCGAAAAGGAAGGCATACTTTCGGTAAAGGTTGACGTCGATAAGGAAAAGGTTTTCGATTATCTCAGAAGCGAGATTCTTTTATCTCGTGAATGTTCTTCCACCGACTTTGTCAGAGAAGCTGCCGTTGATGCTTACGAAAGACTTATTGCACCCTCGGTTCAGACCGAAATGCGTAATCTTATCACCGACAGCGCACAGGAACAGGCAATCCGCGTTTTCGGCGAAAACCTTAAAAACCTACTCATGCTTCCGCCGGTAAGAGGTAAGGTTGTTATGGGATTTGACCCTGCTTACAGAACCGGTTGTAAAATAGCCATTGTCGATGACGTAGGCGACGTGCTTGACACTACCGTTGTTTACCCCACCCCTCCTCAAAACAAGACCGAGGAAGCAAAGGCAAAGCTCAAAACGCTTATCAACAAACACAAGGTTGATATAATCTCTATCGGCAACGGCACCGCATCTAAAGAAAGCGAGATTTTCGTTGCGGATTTGATAAAAGAACTTGACCGTGACGTAAGTTATATCATGACTAACGAAGCGGGTGCTTCGGTTTATTCTGCTTCGAAATTGGCGAGTGAGGAATTTCCTCAATTCGACGTGAAGTCGGGGGCC
>JAZRUB010000127.1:0-1620 GCA_045652305.1 Eubacteriales bacterium | reverse complement strand
GAACTAAAAAAATTCCAAGACTTACTTGACAGCGGAGTTATAACACAAGAGGAATTTGACGCAAAGAAAAAACAGCTTCTCGGTCTGTAATAACTACATAAATAAGAGCGGGGCGCAAGCTCCGCTCAAACTTTTCCCTCTCTTGGTGTTTCATTAGGGTATACCCCAATGACAGAACGAAATTGATCGAAATTGTGTTTCATATAAGTCGAAAAATATTTTTGCAATATTTCATAATATCCACAATACCCTATTGACATACTTCTTGTTTTGTGGTATAATTTAGGTACAGAAAACAAGGAGGCAATTATGAGAGTTGGTTATATAAGATGTTCGACTATCGAACAGAACGAGGCTCGTCAGCTAAAGATGATGGAGGAACAGGGCGCGGAAAAGTTATTCATCGACAAAGCAAGCGGCAAGAACACAGACCGCGCCGCGTTCAAAGAAATGATGGCGTTTGTCCGTGCAGATGACATTGTAATCGTAGAGAGCATTTCGCGTATCGCAAGAAACACCCGCGACCTTCTTTCCATCGTTTCCGAACTCACCGAAAAGGGCGTTGAGTTTGTCAGCCTCAAAGAGAGCATTGACACCACTACCCCGCAAGGACGGTTCATGCTCACAGTATTCGGTGCGCTTGCAGAGCTTGAACGTGAAAACATTTTGGAACGTCAGCGAGAGGGTATTGAAATCGCCAAAGGAGATGGCAAGTACAAAGGTCGCAAGCCTGTTGAATTTGATGAAGAAAATTTCGTAGCGGTTTGTAAGAAATGGCGTGACGGAAAGATGACCGCCACCGCCGCAATGAAAGAGGTCGGATTGAAGCCTAACACATTCTACCGCAGAGTAAAAGACATGAACCTGTAAGGGTCAACAATAAGGTCAACAACCTAATAAAAAACTACTAAAATATCATAATTGCATACCGAAATCAATAAAAAACCGTGTTTTTTCGCCGTCAGGCGGGCTTGACATGCAAGGGGTCACTGGTTCGATTCCAGTTGTTTCCATAATACAAAAAGGATCCTTTTTAAGGATCCTTTTTGTATTATGGAATTAATTGTTTGAGAAGCAGTATGCAAGGTGCCCTAGTGACTATCGTTTTCGCCGAACTTTGCGCACCTTGACGCACTTCTGCACATTCGCCAAAGGCGAGGTGCGGAACATGCTTGGTTCGATTCCAGTTGTTTCCAAAAATCAGAAGGCACCTATAAAGGTGCCTTTTGGATTTTTACAACTGGAATCGAAAGGCGGTAGTCACATCGCGTAGCGGTGACCAAACGCGTGTAGCGTTTGCGCCGTGGATCTAGTCCGATGTTAGTACTTACTATATCACGTGAAGCTATCTACATGTCACCTACATGGTGCCTTTTTATTATATTTTTACTTTTTTCCAAAAAACTCTTGACAATATCTATATATAATATATAATTGTACGTGTGGTTATCGTTTTTTGTCGATTTCGCACAGTATATACGAAGCCGTATTAAACGCGGCGAGTGTGATACTGAATGCACAGATCGAAAGCTAAATATAATAAACATATCAACACTATCTGTTATAATTGAAAGGAGGTGGGAACATGATTACAGTTGTTAAGTCGGAGGCCAAGCGGTC
>JAZRUB010000126.1:0-5649 GCA_045652305.1 Eubacteriales bacterium | reverse complement strand
TGCGTGAACGGTGGTCATGATACCGCTCTGGATAGCTGCATAGTCGTTAAGAGCCTTAGCCATAGGAGCGAGGCACTTGGTGGTGCAGGATGCTGCAGAGATAACAGTATCTTCAGCAGTAAGGGTTTCATTGTTTACATTGTAAACGATGGTAGGAAGGTCGTTTCCTGCGGGAGCAGAAATAACAACTTTCTTTGCGCCTGCAGTGATGTGAGCAGAAGCCTTTTCCTTAGAGGTGTAGAAACCGGTGCATTCAAGGACTACGTCAACATCGAGTGCTTTCCAAGGGCAGTTAACTGCGTCTTTTTCAGCGTAGATTTTGATTTCCTTACCGTCAACAATGATAGAATCTTCGGTAGCGGAAACAGTGTGTGCAGGGGTGGTACCTAACTTGCCACAGAAACCGCCTTGTGCGGTATCATACTTGAGAAGGTGAGCAAGCATTTTGGGGCTGGTGAGGTCGTTGATAGCAACAACTTCATAACCTTCAGCGTCAACCATCTGGCGGAATGCAAGACGGCCGATACGGCCAAAGCCGTTAATAGCAACTTTTACAGACATTTTAAAAGTCCTCCGTTAAATTTTATTTATTCACCATCTAATAGTTTATACCTTTTGGTGAAAAATTACAACTGTGATTTTTTTCAAATTGGAAGTATTTTCATTCGGGGTTTTTGTCGTTTTCGCTAACGAATTTACGTACACGCAGCTTTGCGCCTATTTTATCGGCAATTTCACGGCAGGTTTCGATGTCTTCATTTGACAAAGTTTCTTCAACTACCGAAAACTGAACTGTAGGAATATTACCTACACAATGCTTGGCAAAATCAAGCATTGAAGTAAAGGCTTTCTTGCCAAAAACAGGACGGCAAAGTTTATCATAATCTTCTTCATTAGCGCTATTTAAACTAATAGACACACTGTCAATCAGTCCGAAAAGCAAGGAGGTAGATTCAGAAGAATTGATAAGTTCGCTTTGACCGTTTGTATTTAATCGGATAGGAATTTCCTTGAACTCGGTTTTAAGTAGTTTTGCAGTATCAATCAAAACTTGAAGACAGCAGGTAGGCTCGCCATATCCGCAGAAAACAAAACTTTCGCAATCATCAAAATAGATATTTTTGATTTGTGTAATTATTTCTTGCGGAGACGGTTCATGTTCTAACCATAACGGGTTACTGCCATAGGCAGAGTCGCCGTTGTTTCTCAAACAAAAACTGCAATCGTTGGTACATCTGTTCGTTATATTGATATATATGTTTTTACCGACTATATAAGCAAATGTGTTTGAACGGGCCTTAGAACCCAAAAAGTCTTTTTGCATTATTCTCTGTAACGCTTTCGATATATTCAAATGTAGTATTTCTGATTTCGGCTATCTTTTCCAAGGTATAACGCATATAACTGCTGTCGTTACGTTTACCTCTAAACGGATGAGCCGTCAGATAAGGGGAATCGGTTTCGGTCAATATTCTGTCTTCGGGGACATATGCGGCATTTTCTACAGGATATTTTGCATTTTTAAACGTCACTGTACCGGGAAAAGATATATACCATCCTCTGTCAAGAAGCAGTTTCGCGGTCTCTTTACTTCCCGAAAAGGCATGAAAAACGCCTCTAACATCATAGTCAAAAACTATATCCAAACAGTCTGCAACACAATCACGTTCGTGAATTATTACCGGCTTATTGATTTCGACAGCAAGTTGAAGCTGTCTTCTAAAGAGCTGTTTTTGCTGCTCTTTATCATCGGTTCCGTAGTGATAGTCAAGCCCGATTTCGCCGATAGCTACCACCTTGGGATGTGAAAGCATGTTTTTTAATTGTTCAAACCCTTCTTCATTAAAGGCGTTGACTTCTTGAGGATGGAAACCGACTGCGGCATAAATCCCTTCGTATTTTTCAGCTAACTTAATTGAAAACAAAGAACTTTCGATATTGCAACCCGCATTAATAATCTTTGTAACGCCATGTTCGGAAAACAGGGAAGATAATAAAGCATCTCTATCGGAATCAAAAGCTTCGTCATCATAATGAGCGTGAATATCAATCATTTATCTTACCTTACTGCCCAAAGATGCATTTTCATCTGCGAATATTACTTTAACACCGCTTTCTGTATCGGCAGCAAGTATCATACCGTTGCTGTCAATACCACGAAGTTTTACGGGTTTGAGGTTCGATACAACGATGACTTTTTTGCCAATCAATGATGCAGGTTCATAATATTTAGCGATACCAGAAACAACTTGACGTATTTCGCCACCCATATCAAGTTGAAGAACGAGCAGTTTGTCACTGTTTTCTGCTTTTACACATTCTTTGATCTGTCCGACACGTAAATCCACCTTGGCAAAATCGTCAATCGTGATTTCGACAGGTGTTTCCTCAACTTTCTCGGATTTCTTTTCGCTCTTTTTTTCGTTCTTCTTGGCTTCTTTTGCCTTTTTTTCTAATTCATTAAGGAACTTCTTTTCGTCAATTCTTGCAAAGAGAATAGGAATCTCGCCAAGTTCGACACCCTCACAACAGTAAGTGTACTTACAAGCATCGTCAAAATTAATCGACGGCACTTTGAAAATCTCATTGATTTTTTTCGAAGTGTCGGGCATAAGAGGATAGAGAAGCACGTTGCATATACGTATGCTTTCTACAAGATTAGAAAGTACATTAGCAAGTTCTTGTTTTCTCTCCTCGTCTTTGGCAAGTACCCAAGGTGTTGTTTCGTCAATATATTTGTTGCACGCTTTTATCGTGTTGAATAACGCAGCGTCAGCTTCGGCGATAAAATATTTATCATATTTTGCGACTGTATCCTTTATACCTTCGTAAACGGCATTTTTCAAAGTAAGTGCAAATTCATCGTTTGAGCCGTCGTTTTGGGGTATTATACCGCCAAAATATTGTTTAATCATTGCGCCGGTACGCGATACAAGATTACCGAGGGTGTTTGCGAGGTCACTGTTAGTACGTTTGATAAGATTCTCGTAGGTGATATTGCCGTCGTTAAAATAACCCATTTCTGCAAGGAGGTAGTGTCTTATGGGATCAAGTCCGAACTGTGCAACTAAATCATCTCCGTAAATTACGTTGCCTTTTGATTTGCTCATTTTATCCTCGCCGGAAAGGAGCCAAGGGTGACAAAGAACCTGTTTGGGTAGAGGTAGACCTAATGCCAAGAGAATGATAGGCCAATAAATTGTATGGAAACGAACAATATCCTTTCCTATTACCTGAAGATCAGCAGGCCACAGCTTATTATAAAGTTCACTGGGGTTTTTAATATCATATCCAATTGCAGTAATATAATTTGATAGTGCGTCAAGCCAAACATAAGTGACATGTTTGGGGTCAAATTCAACAGGAATACCCCAAGAAAAACTCGTTCTCGAAACACAAAGGTCTTGCAGACCGGGCTTGATAAAGTTATTTATCATTTCATTTTTGCGTGAAACAGGGGTTATAAAATCCTCATGAGAATTATAATATTCAACAAGTCTATCGGCGTATTTCGACATCTTAAGAAAATATGCTTCTTCGCTTGCTTTTTTACATTCTCTGCCGCAATCGGGACACTTGCCGTCAACGAGCTGTGTATCGGTCCAAAATGATTCACAAGGGGTACAATAGTTGCCTTCGTATGAACCTTTATAAATGTCGCCTTGCTCGTACAGTTTATTAAATATGCTTTGAACGCACTTTATGTGATCTTCGTCTGTGGTACGGATGAATTTATCGTAGCTTACGTTAAACAGATCCCATATTGCTTTTATTTCGCCTGCAACTTTATCTACATAAGCTTGCGGTGTAATACCTGCTGCTTCTGCTTCCTGCTGAATCTTCTGCCCGTGTTCATCGGTACCAGTAAGAAAATATACGTCGAAGCCGCGCAAACGCTTATATCTTGCGATGGCATCAGTTAGAACCGCCTCATAGGTGTTACCGATGTGAGGCTTTTTAGATGTATATGCTATTGCTGTGGTTATATAAAATTTGTTGTTCATTATATTTCCTCCGTATTAGAGAAATTAGTTCTTTAAGCTATGTATAGGAGCAGGGATTCTGCCACCGCGTTTGATAAATATTTCGGGAGATTGCGAACGAAGTTGCATTATCGGAGCACTGCCAAGCAATCCGCCAAAATCGACCTTATCACCCACATTTTTACCGTAAGCAGGGATGATTCTAACTGCTGTTGTTTTGGTATTGGCAACACCTATGGAAATTTCATCGGCAATAACACCGCAAATAACCGCCTCTGTTGTGTCGCCTGGAACAGCTATCATGTCAAGACCTACCGAACAAACGGCAGTCATTGCTTCGAGCTTTTCGATAGAAAGCACGCCTTTTTCTACAGCTGCAATCATACCCGCATCTTCAGATACGGGAATAAATGCACCCGAAAGGCCGCCAACGTGCGAAGATGCCATTACGCCACCTTTCTTAACCGCGTCATTAAGCATAGCTAATGCCGCAGTAGTACCGTGTGCACCGCAGGTTTCAAGTCCCATACTTTCCAATATATCCGCAACCGAGTCACCGATAGCGGGAGTAGGAGCAAGGGATAGGTCAACAATACCGAACGGTATACCCAAACGGTTCGATGCTTCTCTTGCAACGAGCTGTCCTACACGTGTTATCTTAAACGACTGTTTCTTAATAACTTCCGCAAGTTCGCTCAAACTGCAGTCACCTGCACGACGTATAGCTGAGCTTACAACACCGGGACCCGAAACACCCACGTTGATTATTGAATCGGGTTCGCCAACACCGTGAAATGCACCTGCCATAAAGGGGTTATCCTCGGGTACGTTAGCGAACACAACAAGCTTTGCGCAACCGATTGAATTGTTGTCTCTTGTCAAATAAGCAGTACGTTTTATTATTGAACCCATCTTTGCAATGGCGTCCATATTAATGCCCGCTTTTGTTGTTGCAACGTTAACAGACGAACAAACCATTTTTGTTGTGGCTAACGCTTCAGGAATTGCATCAATCAATGCATCGTCGCACTTTGTACTGCCCTTGTGCACAAGCGCACCAAAACCGCCAATAAAGTTTATACCTAATGTTTCTGCGGCCTTGTCAAGCGTTTTGGCAGCCTCTACGTAGCCGTCGCTGTCAAGCTTTCCGCCAACAAGCGAAAGGGGAGTAATCGAAACGCGCTTGTTGATTATCGGAATGCCGTACATTTTTTCAATATCGTTGCATATAGGAACGAGTTTTTCTGCGGTACGGGTAATTTTGTCGTAAATATTATCGAGGAATCTCTTTTTGTCATCGCTGACACAGTCGAAAAGCGATATTCCGACAGTAACGGTACGGATATCGAGATTTTCCTCGCGTATCATATTTATAGTTTCAAGAATATCCTTTGTTTCAAACATAATAGTCTCCGTTAAATTCTATGCATTGAGTCAAAAATATCCTCGTGCATTGCATGTATTTCAAGGCCGTTTTCTTTTCCCAATTCGGCAACCTTGTCGACAAATTCAGTAAAGGGGAGTGTCAACGAATCGATTTCAACTATCATAATCATAGCAAAATATTCATCAAGTACGGTTTGAGAAATGTCAATGATATTAGCACCGTATTGTGCACAAACATTACTTACTTTTGCGATAATACCGACGTTATCCTTGCCGGTAA
>JAZRUB010000125.1:0-14254 GCA_045652305.1 Eubacteriales bacterium | reverse complement strand
GTCCGCCTTTGCCGTTGGCAAGAAACTCGTTTACGTGGTATGTCGGGATTCCGTATATATTGTCTCCAAGGAAGGAAGAACCTACGCCTGTGACCATTATTTTTTCAATGTTTTGCAGAGAAATCTTGTTGTCGCTCGTTAGTTTTCCAAAACCGCCGTAGACCGAAGCAATCGGGTCGTTTGCCTTGACAAGCTCGGGAGGCAACAACTTTTGCCCGTCGAACGCAACTATTTTAGTGGTACTTCCGCCAACGTCGATGCCGACAATTATACTCATAATCAGTCCTCCGTTAATAGAGTTCAAATCTTCTCATCATAAGTGTATATCTTTTTTGCGCTTTTGTCAAATTATTTTTCGCTAAATCTCTTTTCAATTAGAGATTTATGTGGTATTATAACAATGAGGTATAATTAGTTTGTATGGTTTGGAGGCGAGTTGACGGTGTATAACAGCGATGAATTAAGACTGTTTTCGGAAAAAGCGAAAAACGGACTTTGTTCACATGCATATATCGTTGACGGTGAAGCAGGTATAGGTAAACTTGACTTTGCGCTTGAATGTGCAAGAGCAATGCTCTGTACCGAAAAAAACAAGCCTTGCGGATATTGCGCAAACTGCAATAAGATACTGTCGAACAACCATCCCGACATATTTATTATCGGGCGTGACAAAACCGCGACGATTTCCGACGTGCGTGAGATTATACGCAGGTCGTCTTTAAAACCCAACGATTCGGACAAGCAGATATTTATCGTCTGCAACGCAGGCAAGCTTCGTGAGGATTCGCAAAACGCACTTTTGAAACTTTTTGAAGAACCGCCCGAAAGCGTTGCTGTGTTTCTGCTGACCGAAAGCCGTTCGTCGTTACTTCCCACCGTTTTGTCACGCGGTCAACGTATACATTTAGACGGTTTGAGGGATAGTGATATAGCCGATGTTTTGCAGGAAAAGTACCCGAATGCAAATCCAAACGATTTGGATACCGCAGTCGAAATTGCAAACGGCAATCTTGGCGAGGCTAACAAATATCTTTCGAAGGAGAATATGACACTACGTGCCAAGGCGGAAAAGATTTTTACGCTTGCCCTTCAAAAGAAAAGCTACGAACTGTCGAATGCCTTGATAACACCCAAATTCAAACGCGAGCAACTTCATGCTTTGCTTAACGAATTTGCATCAATTATAAACGAAGCGGAAAAATCTAAATACAACCTAAGAAAAGTGCGTTTGCCTAATGACAGCGAACTGATTTCGGTTATAGCAACCGCATCAAAGCGTTCTCTTGCGCGAATGGGCGAAGCAGTGGTTGTATGTATGATGTCGCTTGAAAATAACGCTAACGTTACTGTCGCAGCTTCGAAGCTCTCTATTGATTTGTTGAGCGCGGCATCAAGATAAATAATCAGGAGTTAATAATGGAAAACAATAACGAAAAACGTGAAAATACACAAAATCCCAAACGTGAAGGCAATAATCACGGAAACGCATACCGTCATGGTAACAAACGTCGCGGAAAGTACGGCAAGAATTACGGCAAACCCAGACCCAAGAACGAAAATACAAAGCCTAATGAAAATGCTGAAGTTACCGAAGCTTCCGTAAAAGCAGAGGTTGAAAATATAAAGACCCAACCAAGCGGTAAAGAAAAATTCAAAAAAGACGTATCTGAGCCTCAGTTCGGCGTAGGTTTTGTTCCCGAGCCTGAACCCGAACGCAAATATATGTTTGATTACGACCCTCAGCAGTATACCGAAAAAGATGACGAAGTAAAAAATATAGAGGTTATCGGCATCCGTTTCCGTAACGGAAGCAAGATATACTATTTCTCTCCCAACGGTATAAAGTTCGAAAAGGGCGAACACGCCATTGTCGAAACGGTACGCGGTATCGAATACGGCGAGGTTGCACTCGGCAATAAAATGGTAGGGGAGTCGGAGGTTGTTTTTCCGCTTAAACCCGTACTTCGTAAGGCTACCGCAGAGGACGACCAAAGAAATATAGAAAACCGCAAGCTTGAAGAAAGCGCAAAACCCATTTGGTACGAAAAGGTTGCCAAAAACGGTTTGGACATGCAGTTGGTAGACGTTGAATATACCCACGATAACGCCAAACTTTGCTTCCATTTCACCGCCGACGGCAGAGTGGACTTCCGCGAACTTGTAAAAGATTTAGCGGGTGTTTTCCGCACCAGAATCGAACTTCGCCAGATAGGCGTACGTGACGAAGCAAAGCTTTTCGGCGGTTTGGGAAGTTGCGGCAGACCGTTCTGCTGTAACACTTTCTTGCCCGACTTTGCTCAGGTTTCGATTAAAATGGCAAAAGAACAAAACCTTTCGCTTTCATCGTCAAAAATAAGCGGTTCCTGCGGAAGACTTATGTGCTGTTTGCGCTTCGAGCAAGACACCTACGAAAGAGAATACGCAACCTTCCCGAAAGTTGACACGATTGTTGAAACTCCCAAGGGAAGAGGCGTAATTGTTGAAAGCAGTTTCCTTACGGGCAGAATAAAGGTTAAGATGAATAACGACCAGTCGCTTAAAATTTTCGGCAAGACCGAACTTAAGCCTATCGGCATGATAAAGGTCAAAGAAGACGTCAGCGAAGATTTGAAACATTTGGAAGATAAATAAAAGAAAAAATCGAAAAAGGTTTTTTCGGGAGGCTTTATTTTGGAAAAAACAAAATCTTCTATAGAAAAATTAGCGGATTTTCTGTATAAACGCAGATATTTCTTTTTCACTCTGCTTTTTATAATTTTTCTTTGCTTTGCACCGCTAAAGCTGATGGCAACCACAAAAGGTCACGACTCGGGCTTCCATCTTCAACGCATTCAAGCTTTGGCAGAAGAAATGAAGATGGGCAATTACTTCCCCAGAATATACACCACGATGTTAGGGGGACTCGGATATGGTGCTCCTTTGTTTTATGGTGATTTGTTTATGGGAATCCCTGCGGCGCTTGTTGCTTTTTGGTCGGTCGAACTTTCCGATGCGTTGGCATATTTTATTGCGACAATATTCGCCGCAACTGTTTTAAGTACGTATTTCTGTACTTATTCCATTACCAAATGTTCTAAAGCCGCCTTTTGCGGAGGCGTAATGTTCGGGCTATCCTCTTATTTGGCAACAGACCTTTTG
Organism: Eubacteriales bacterium; assembly: GCA_045652305.1. Lineage (GTDB taxonomy): Bacteria > Bacillota > Clostridia > Oscillospirales > CAG-382 > Coliplasma. The sequence continues at coordinate 11,116 of JAZRUB010000125.1, read as the reverse complement.
TATCGTTGTGCGTTGGGCGAGGCGCAAGCTTTTGTGTTTATACCGGTAGCATTCACCGGTCTTTATCACATTTTGTACGGTAACATCAAAAAATGGTACCTTTTGCCTATCGGCTTGGCAGCAACGGTATATTGCCACACCCTTTCGGCGATTCTTACTGTTGTATTTCTGTTTGTTTTTCTGTTGTTATCCATAAAAAAAATAAAAGAACGATCCAACGTTTTAATTTACATAGGTATAAGTATTGCAGTATTTTTTGCACTTTCGGCAAACCTTATTTTCCCCATGTTGGAGCAGATGTTTTCTGCCTCCTTCCTTTCGACCGACGGCTTTGCCGCTACACGCTACGGCACCTTGTCGGAACGCGCTTTGCCTTGGTGGTCGGTGATTTACAGCTACTCATCGGGCTTGGAACTTACCGAAAACTTTCAACCTAACGGCATCGGCATGGCAGGGGTGGTTCTTGCTTTCGTTTATATTGCAAATCGCAATAAGTATAGGGATTCTATGGTTGATAAACTGCTGATTCTTGCGGGAATTACCGTTTTGATGCCAAGCACTCTTTTCCCTTGGGGCTTGATTCAGGATTTTGCAGGAATATTACAGTTCCCTTGGCGACTGTTTGTGTTCCCTACGTTCTTTGTGGCATTGGCGGCGGCAAAATATTTCTCTACCGAAACGGTATTCGAATCGGGAGTTACGCGAAAAAAATCAAAAGAATCCGAAGACGGCGAAACATCTTCGGTTGAAGTGAAAGATACGGCAAACTCGTCCGAAAAATTCACAAAGGGACTTCCCAAACACATTTCTGCATTGATGTATACGGTTATAGCAATTTCCATAGCCTCCTATACGAGCTGTGCCTCCGAAAACTTCAACAAATATATGGGTTATCAGCGCGAAAACGTAGAAATGAAATATAACTACGAAAATTACATCGGCTCGGGTGAATACCTCCCCTCTTGGGACGGTGAAGACAAAGAAAACGACAAATACATAACCCGTTACAAGAGCAAATTGATAAACTCTGCCGACGAAGTTTTTTCTAATGGCGACCCCGTCGTAGATTTTAAACGCGAAGACGGAAAACTGATAGTAAATTTCGAAAATATGCAAAAGGATAACGCCTATCTGGACGTACCGCTGATTTTCTATAAAGGCTATACCGCTACGTTGGAAAACGGACCCGAATTGCAATGCTATTATGGCGATTTCAACCGAATTCGTGTAAACGTAGGCCCTGCTTCCAAAGGCACCGTAATTTTTGAATATACCGGTACCGCCGTTCAAACGGTAAGCGGTTTTATTACAATCGTTTCGGTAATTGCAATGGCTATCTATATCCGTATAAGCATTGTTACTGAAAAGAAAAAAGCTCGTGAGAGCACAAGCTCGAAAAAGCAAAACAAGAAAGCTTAATGAATATGTAACACCGAAAATAAGACAGTTCAAAGACTGTCTTATTTTTTCGGCTAACAATGATAAAGGCACCGACTAATCGGTGCCTTTTACTGTCTTAAAAGTTTCTTCTGTTGTAAAGTCCTGCGTAAATGCCGTTTGAAGCTAAAAGTTGCTCATGTGTACCGCGTTCGGCAATGCCGTCGGAATTGATGACGAGTATTTCGTCGGAATTTTGTATTGTCGATAATCTGTGTGCAACGACGATAACTGTCCTGCCTTTTGCGAGTTCTTCAAGAGATGCCTGAATCTGCATTTCGGTGACGTTGTCAAGCGCACTCGTTGCCTCGTCAAGTATAAGTATCGGGGGATTTTTAAGGAATACACGCGCAATGGAAATACGCTGTTTCTGTCCGCCCGAGAGGTTTATTCCGCGTTCGCCGACTTTTGTGTCGTAGCCCTTTTCGAGCGTCATTATGTAGTCGTGGATGTTTGCTTTCTTTGCGGCTTCGATGATTTCTTCGTCACTTGCATCAAGGTCGCCGTAAGCGATATTGTCGCGTATCGTACCAGAGAAAAGAAATACGTCTTGTGCGACTATGCCTATGTTTCTGCGGAGTGAATAGCGAGTAAGCGTCGTAATGTCTGCGCCGTCAATGGTTATGCGGCCTTCGTCAAGTTCGTAAAAACGGGGAATCAGGTTGCAAAGTGTGGTTTTGCCACCGCCCGAAGGACCGACAAGAGCGACCGTTTTTCCGCTGTCAATTTTAAGCGAAAGCGATTTTAAAACACCTTTTCCCGTGTCGCCTGTGGGGTAAGAGAACGAAACGTTTTCGAACACGATGTCGCCTTTCGCGTTTGTAAGTTCGATAGCGTCAACCGATTCTTGTTCAATAGGTTTTTCCATTATCTCGCGGAAACGCGAAAAACCAGTCATGCCGTTTTGCAACTGTTCAAAAAGCGAAATGAAACGGTTAATCGGCTTTAAGAGCATTGCCATGTAGAGAATGAATGCAGCAAATTCACCGCTGTCTATCGAGAACGCACTGTTCGGCATATCGTAACTGTTATAAAAGAAGATACCGCCTGCAACCAACGCAGCAAGATACAAAAAGTCGGTAAAAAAGGTCATGACAGAGTGGAACTGTCCCATCGCCTTGTAGGCGTATCCGCGTGCGGTTTTAAAACGCTCGTTTGCCTTGTCAAACTTGTCTATTTCGTGTATTTCGCTCGTATACGCGCGTGAAACGCGTATGCCCGATATAGAGGTTTCGACGTTGGCGTTTACCTCGGCGACTTCCTCGCGCGTTTTTGTAAACGCGTCTTTCATCTTTCTTCTCATCTTTACCGAGAAGAAAATAACGAACGGAATAAGCGCGTAAATTATAATCGTAAGCCATATATTTATCGTCGAAAGTGCAATGAACGAACCGATGAACATTATTATGGAAAGGAACAAATCTTCAGGTCCGTGATGTGCCAATTCCGAAACGTCCATAAGGTCGTTTATAAGACGCGACATAACCGTACCGGTTTTATTTTCATCAAAAAACGAAAAGGGTAGTTTTTGAAGATGCTTAAACATATCCTTTCGCATGTCGCCCTGCATTCTCACGCCGACGACGTGTCCCCAATAGGAAACAAAATAGTTTAAACCCATTTTGGCAAGATAAAGCACCAAAATTACGGCTGACCATGTAATGACAAGCCGAAGTTGGCGGTTGGGTACATAATCGTTGATAATGTTCTTCGTAATCAAGGGATAAAAAAGGTCGGTAAGCGCGATAAGGAACGAGCAGAACATATCAAAAGCGAAAAGCTTTTTATGCGGTTTGTAATATTTCAAGAATTCGCGTATCATCTAAACCTCTAAAATGAAAAATATCAATATTTATTATACACCATAAAAGACGATTGTCAATAAATGGCGAAACGCTCAAATTGTAAACTTTTACAAAACGTGAAAAAAGAAAGCGAAATTAAACTTTCGCTTTCTTTTTGTTATATATTCGTTCTGTTAAAAGTACCAAGATGAACACTATAACTGCCGTGCCTACTCCTGCAAAAACGTCAAGAATGCTGTGCTGTTTTATAAATACCGTCGAGAGGGAAATGGCAACACACCACACACCCGCCAATGCTTTTAAAATTGGCTTTTTCAGCATTATTTTGCTTTTGCATATTGCAAAGAACATTGCCCACGAAACCGAAACGTGCATAGACGGCATGACGTTTCTCGGAGGTGAATCGGCAAGATATATAAGTTGAACCAACCTAGTTGCAATATTATCTCTGCCAAGCGATTCGAAATCGGGACGAAGAGATACGTCTATTCCGTTTGGGCAAACGGTACAGAATATCATGGGCAGAACCATACACCCGATAAGCAACGAACTTGCTCGTATAAATTCTCGTTTGCTTTTAAAAAGCGTATATAGCAAAACCGCCGCGATGCAGGGATACCATGTATAATACGGTATAACAAACCATTCGCAAAAGGGGATGCTGTTATCAAGAGAACTTTCGATTATTAAAACATCATTCGAATCGGCTGTTAATATCCTTAAAAGTTCATACCATACCATGTGTATCGGCCAATATAGCAAAATAAGACAGTATTTGCGTTCTTTTATAAAGTCAACTATCTTTTTCATTCATTCGCCTCATGTAAATTGTTGACACATTATAACACACCCGACTATATTTTACAAGAGTTTTAATAATTCGACATTTGATAGCAAAAACAAAAAGCCCTTAAGGGGCTTTTTGCTTTGGTTATAAATCAATTAAAACTTATTTACTTTCTTCTGGAAGTAAGACTTCGGATGTTGGCAAACGGGGCACATTTCGGGAGCTTTTTTGCCGGTGTGGATGTGACCGCAGTTGGTGCAAATCCAAACCTGTACTTCTTCGGATATGAAGATAGTGTCTGTGTTGAGTTTTTCAAGAATAGCACGATATCTTTCTTCGTGTTCCCTTTCGATAGCGCCTACTGCTTCGAAAAGGTAAGCGATTCTGTCGAAGCCTTCTTCTTTAGCGGTTTTTGCAAAAGAAGCGTACATATCGGTCCATTCGTAATTTTCGCCTTCAGCTGCGTCCAAAAGGTTGGTAGCGGTGTCGGGCACTTTGCCGTCGTGAAGAAGTTTGAACCAAAGTTTTGCGTGTTCCTTTTCGTTACCTGCGGTTTCTTCGAAAATGTCTGCGATAACGGTGTAACCTGCTTTTCTTGCTTCGCTTGCATAGTAGGTGTACTTGTTACGCGCTTGGGATTCACCCGCAAATGCTGTCATAAGATTCTGTTCTGTCTTGCTGCCTTTGAGTTCCATAATGTGTTCTCCTTTTGTATTGTTAATTTGTTTTTATTTTTATGCATTCGGGACATAGCCCGTAAAAAACCGTTTCGTGACGTATGAGCGAAAAACCGCTTTTTTCTTCGATAGCTTCGTCAAGCGTGTCGTCGTAATCTATATCGAAAAAATCCGAAAATCTACCGCAACTGTTACAGCAGATATGGTCATGCGGTGAAATGTCGCCGTCAAACCTATCGGGCGAGTTGGTGACGGATATGCGCCGTATATGACCTGACTCCGCCATGTGATTAAGGTTGCGGTATACCGTTGCAAGACTTAAACCGTCAATCGCTTCGATAAGCATCGAATGAACCTGCTCGGCAGTCGGATGCGTTTTCGTTCCGCGTACGGCAGAAAGTATTAACTCTTTTTGCTTGGTGTTCCTTTCCTTAATCATAATCAAACTCCTTAATAGGAATAATTACTATTAAGAGTTTATCATATACTTTTCTATTTGTCAATAGGAAATTTATATTTTTCTTTACTTTTTTTATTTTAGATGATAAAATATCGGTATATTCAAAAGGAGCAAAATTGATATGCCGTTTTTGCCTATTTTTGCAAATGAAATAGATTATCAACCCGATTTTGTAATCGTTACGGGCGACGCCTACGTTGACCACCCTTCGTTTGGTACTGCGATTATATCGCGCGTACTTGAAGCGGAGGGCTATTCTGTGGCGATTATTCCGCAACCCGATTATAAAAGCAAGAACGATTTTATGCGTTTCGGTAAGCCGAGATTGGCGTTTTTGGTTAACGCAGGTAATATAGATTCTATGGTCGCGCACTATACCGCGTCCAAAAAACGTCGTAACGACGATTATTATTCTGCAGGTTGCAAGATAGGAAAACGCCCCGACAGAGCTGTTATAGTATATTGTAACCGTATTCGCGAAGCTTATGGCGACGTACCTGTAATTATAGGCGGCTTGGAAGCATCGACGAGACGTTTTGCTCATTACGATTATTGGAGTGATACGGTTCGCCGAAGTGTGCTTGTAGATTCTCGCGCCGATTTGCTTACCTACGGCATGGGCGAGAATATTTTAAGACGTATTGCCTTTTTGCTTGATAAAGGCGTGCCGATAAAGAAGATTCGCGACGTTAGGGGCACCTGCTTTCTTGAATCACGTGACTTTACGCCTCATTTCGATTCCGAGTTTTGCGGTGAATTTGACGATATAAAAAGCGATAAAAAAGCGTTTGCAAACGCTTTCAAAATACAGTCCGATAACCAAGACCACGTATACGGCAAAGCGATTATCGAGGGCTATGATGCTAAAATCTTGGTTCAAAACCCACCGATGCCTCCGCTTACGCGTAAGGAACTTGATGCAGTTTACTCTCTGCCGTATATGCGCACTTATCATCCCTCTTACGAAAAACATGGCGGTGTTCCTGCAATCGAGGAGGTTAAGTTCTCTATTGCGCATAACAGGGGTTGTTTTGGCGGTTGCCATTTCTGCTCAATCGCATTCCATCAGGGAAGAACGGTTACTTCGCGCTCTATTGAGTCCTGCGTTGCCGAAGCAGAGAAGATAGCCTCAATGCCCGATTTTAAAGGCTATATACACGACGTGGGAGGCCCGAGTGCGAATTTCCGTACGAACGGTTGTGAAAAGGCTAAAAAATTCGGTGTCTGTAAGGGCAAAAACTGCCTTTCTCCGTCGGTGTGCAAGAATATGAAGGTCGACCATGGCGAATATATCGACTTGTTAAAAGCGGTCGAGGCGGTCGACGGAGTAAAAAAGGTGTTTATCCGTTCGGGACTTAGGTATGACTATATATTAGCCGATAAAAACCCTAAATTCTTCCGCAAACTCGTAAACGACCATGTAAGCGGACATTTGAAAGTCGCACCCGAGCATTGCTGTAACGACGTGCTTAAATTCATGGGCAAACCGCCTATCGAAGAATACGACAAGTTCAAAGCCAAGTTCGCGAAACTCACAAAAGAAGCGGGTAAAGAACAGTATATCGTTCCTTATCTTATCTCCTCGCATCCCGGAAGTACGCTTGATTCTGCCGTTGAGCTTGCGCTTTACCTGAAAAAGAATAACCTCAATCCCGAACAGGTACAGGACTTTTATCCTACCCCCGGTACTGCATCGACTTGTATGTTTTATACCGGAATAGACCCCGAAAGCGGAAAGAACGTCTACGTTGCGCGAGATTATGAGGAAAAACAAATGCAACGTGCATTGCTTCAGTTTGCGCGTCCTGCAAATGCGCACCTTGTGCGTAAGGCGCTGAAAAAGGCAGGAAGGGAAGACCTTATCGGTTTCGGTAAGGATTGCCTTGTCCGCCCCGAAGTTCAAAAACAGTATTCGGCGAATCCGAAGAATAATGTTCCGCGTAAAACTTCCGATAATAAAAGAAATAACAGAGTAAGAAAGGGAAAGAAAAGATGAACGGAGCAGTAAAAGGTTTTCACCATATTGCGCTTAAAGCGAGTGATTTTGATAAAACCGTAAATTTTTATAAATCTCTCGGTCTTAAAGAACGTGTGCACTGGGGCGAGGGCGACAAACGCGCCGTCATGCTTGATATGGGCGACGGTGGCTGTATCGAAATTTTCGCAGGTGGCGAAAACCGCGAACGCGTTGACGAGCGTTTTCTTCATCTTGCGTTCCGTGCCGATGATGTAGATGCGGCATACGAAACCGCTATGGATTCGGGCGCAACCTCAAAAAATGCCCCTTACGAGGCATCTCCTCCCGATGCAGTTCCCCCGATAAAAATGAAAGTCGCCTTTGTCTACGGCCCCGACGGCGAACTTATAGAATTCTTCAAAGAAATATAAAGAAGCATAATCGCTCATACCCAAATAGATGATTGATTGTTTGATGAAAAGTGATATTATGTAACGAAAATTCATAAAAAGAAAAGTTCAAATAAAAAGACATCTATCAATCATACTTGCGTCAGTAATGGTAATGTCGCATGGCACATATTATATCGTGTTTCGCACTCTACCACTACGTGCTGGTTAAACGTATCGTCTTAGGCACGTATACTATCAAATAATTAAACCGACAAACAAAAATGTCGCAAGTCAAACTTGCGACATTTTTTGTTGTATATTAGGATTCGTGGACTTATTCTTCGTCCTGTTCCTCGTGGGTTTCGGATTCCTCTGATTCTTCGGTTTCTTCGGATTCGGGTTGATAGTGTACCGGACAAATGCGGTTTGCAGGTTTTGAACTTACCGAGAAACCAAAGTTCACACCCTCGGGAAGTAGGTTTTGGTAGAACGGTACGTTGGGATTGGTGGGGTAGATATATCCCTCGGGCACGTCCATATAGAGATACTGTGCATCGACAACGGTTACGTAGCCTTGAAGTGCACGTTCGTCAACCGTAACCTTGCGAAGACCTACTTCGATAAGGTTTCCTTCGGGACAGTTACATCCGTCAAGACAAATACCGCCTGTGACTTTGTCCCATTTAACCATTACGTGTGCATCGCAATATTCGGTCGGGACGTCATATTTAGAGCAGGTGCCGTATCCAATACAGCTCAAATTGCCCATTCTTGCACAAAGGTCGTTTCTGCAAGCATCGGTAGGAATTTTACCCGAAACCATACAGTATTCAACATTTTTTTCAACAGTAGGAGACTCTTCGAATTTCTGAGTGTACTCTATATTGTTTTCTTTGTAATACTTGTATATTTCATCAAAGACGCTGTTCCAAAGTTTTGCCGCAGGGTTACCCGAAGCGGTAATTACGTTATTAAGGTCGTATCCGTACCAGCAACAAGCAACAAAATCAGGGGTATAGCCTGCAAAGTAAACGTCGCGCTTGTCGTTGGTGGTACCGGTTTTGCCGGCACATTGAACGCCGTATTTCTGTCCGAAGTTTACGGTAGATACCGCAGTACCGAAAGGACCCGAAACAACGTGAGTGAGAATATCTGTAAGCACTGCCGTTGTGGATTCTTTATATTTTACGCGGTGTTCTTCTTCGTTATTGAGGATAACCTTGCCCGTGTTGTCGCGCACTACCGAATAGGTACGAGCTTTGGAAGTCATGCCGTTGTTTGCGAGTGTTGCGTACGCTTGGGTATGCTCGCGCACCGAAACACCTACGGTAAGACCACCGAGCGCAAGAGGCGAGGTATTTATGTCCGAAAGGATTGTGCCGTTTGCACCCGTCATAGAATCGACGAGCGAAGTGTATCCGTAATCTTTGAAATTGTTGTATACCGTTTCCACACCCATCTTTTCGCATAGGTCAACGACAATGGTGTTAAGCGAAACCTGTACTGCATAGTCGGGCGAAACGAAACCTGTGTACCGTCCGTTCGAGTTACGCGGCCAATAAGTTTGGGTTGCTGTGTCAAAAACGGGAGGGATATCTATCAAAGGCGAAATACCGGAAATATATCCGCTTTCCAATGCAAGTGCATATATCGAAACGGGTTTTATTGATGAACCGCATTGACGGTAAGCTTTTGTTGCTCGGTTAAGTCCGCGGTTTTCGCGTTTTTCGCCAAGTCCGCCGACAATCGCAAGCAGATTGCCTGTTTTGGGGTCCATAACCGTTATCGCCGATTGAGCCTGCATACCTGTGGTTTGAGGCCAATAACTGCTGTCGGTAAATACCTTTTCGGCGCAGGCTTGAATATTGGGGTCAAGGCAGGTTACTATCTGCAATCCGCCCGAAAACAGAACCTGAGAAGCAGTTACCTTATCGTATCCGTATTTTTCCATAAGGTCGGCTGTTACGTCATCCATAACCGCGTCGATATAGTAGGAATGTATCGAATTTACGTTTGTTTCTTTGTCACCCTTAGCAAGTGTTATGGGCGCATCGTAGGCTTCGTCAAACTCTTCTTGGGTAATCTTTCCTTGTTCAAGCATGGATTTTAGGACAAGGTTACGTCTTGTAAGATTATTTTTCGGGTTGGAAAGCGGGTCATAGTGAGTTGGCCATTTACCGATAGATGCGATAGATGCGCACTCCGCAAGAGTGAGTTCGCTTAATTCCTTACCAAAATAAGTTTCGGCGGCAACACGAACACCGTAGGAGTTGTGCGAGAGATAAATTGTGTTGAGATACATTTCGAGTATCTCGTTTTTCGTGTATTTTTCTTCGACGTTCAGCGCACGGAAAATTTCCTGAACCTTACGTTGAATCGTAACCGAGTTATCGCCCGACGCGTTTTTTATAAGCTGTTGTGTTATTGTTGAACCACCGCCGGCATTGGCATTCGTCGGAACAAAAAAGTTGACAATCGCCGATGCGGTTCTTGTGGTATCCACGCCGTTATGCTCGTAAAAACGTTTGTCTTCGATTGCGATATAAGCGTCGATAAGATTTTGTGGAATTTCGGAATATTTCGCCCAAAGACGGTTTTCGCTGCTGCTTAAAGTGTCTTCTTCCATCAAAACTTCTTCGCCGTCGGAGTTCACGTAATACATCGTTGTAGACAACGCAGAGTCGAATTTAAGGTTATCAAGTCCGGTATAATTCGGGTCTACGTAGTTCTTTATATATAAAACGAACGCAAACGCAACAACTGCACCGGTGATAACGCCAATGACAAGTATAGTCAACAAAATATTAAGAAGATAGGTTAGCGTTTTGCGCAAGATGAACAGCACGCTCGAGGCAGTTGCCTTTGCCGCACGAGTGGTTTTCGTGTTTTGTCTTTCGCGCTTTGGCTTTTCTTCCTTTTCTTTCCTTTTTGTTTTTTTATCGTTGCCGTTGACTGCATCAAACGTCTTTGTGCTATTGCTTACGGGTTCAAAATTACGTGTAGCGTTGCCGTCATTCGTATCTGTGTTTTGTAAATTTTGATTATCCTGCATATTCGGCAAACTCCTTTCGTCAGTTTACTTTATCGCTATATTATCGTTTCCCATTAACGTTTTCAGTTGGTTTATTAACCGTTCGGAAAGGCTTGTGGTTTTTCCCTTTGCGGCGGCAAGTCTTTTTTCGGATTCGAAATAGACAAGAATTCGTGAATTGCCGTTGACGTTTGAAGCCAAAGCAATCGCATCTTCCAACCGATTTGCGTTTTCGGGAGTGACTTTTATATATAGTGACTTGCTTGTGTTTGTATCGGTTTCCTTTTCGGGTATTGTACTCTTTTGTGCAGTTGACAGCGCCGATTCGGGCGTATCGACCGATTTCAAAAGAATGGTTAAATTATCTGCGGTTTCGTCGCCGTAAACCTCTTTAATCTCGGGATTCCCCGTGAAAACAAGTACCTTGTTTTCGGAAATCCTACTGCCCATTTCGTTGTAAAGCTTCGGGAAAACGATAATTTCCGCTTCTCCCGATTCATCCTCTGCTGTTACGAAAGCCATTATATCATTCTTTTTCGTAACTTTCGAGCGTTTTTTTGTTACAAGACC
>JAZRUB010000124.1:0-10356 GCA_045652305.1 Eubacteriales bacterium | reverse complement strand
GCGATATGCAGAGGGCAAAGATGGTATTAATAACCTTATGTCTATTTATTCTGCATTTACAGGAAAATGTTTTGGCGAAATAGAAGCGGAATTTGACGGCAAAGGATATGGCGATTTTAAACTCGCAGTTGGCGAAGTTGTTGCCGACGCGCTTGATAAATTCCAAGAAAAGTATAAAGTGTTTATATCTGACAAAGAACAATTAAACAAAATTCTTATCGACGGTGCAAATAAAGCATCGTATGTTGCCGAAAAGACATTGCGCAAAGTTTACCGCAAGGTTGGTTTCTATTCGGTAAAGTAAAAGAAAAGGAAATTAGTATATATGGCTAAAAAGACCGCTGAATATAATGACCAGACAATTTCATCTTTAAAGGGCGCGGACAGAGTACGTTTACGCCCTGCTGTCATTTTCGGTTCGGACGGTATTGAAGGTTGCGAACACTCGTTTTTTGAAATTCTTTCTAACTCTATAGACGAATACCGCGAAGGATATGGCACGCGTATAAACGTTACTGTATTTAATGACGGCGTTATGGAAGTTGAGGATTTCGGTCGCGGTGTTCCGCTTGATTGGAACGAAAAAGAACAAAAGTACAACTGGGAACTCGTATATTGCGAGCTTTACGCAGGCGGTAAGTACAATAATGCCGACGGCGGTGCTTATGAATATTCGCTTGGTTTGAACGGTCTTGGTGCTTGTGCTACGCAGTATGCATCGGAATTTATGGACGTAACGTCATATCAACGCGGAACAAAGTATAACATCAGTTTCCGCACCGGTGAACCAGTGACTGAACTTATTAAGAGTGAAGCACCTAAGAACAAATCGGGTACGGTTATTCGTTGGAAAAGCGATAACAAAGTATTTACAGATACTGCAATTCCTCGTGAATATTTTTCTACGGTTCTTAAAAAGCAGTCTGTCGTTAATGCAGGTCTTACATTAACACTTAAATGGCAAAAGATTGACGGTACTTTCGAAACAGAGGAATATTGTTACGAAAACGGCATTATTGACTATATTCGTGATATTGTTGGCGAGGGTGCGCTTTCTCCTGTTGCAGACTATTCATGTGAACGTGTCGGTCGTGACGCGCCTGACAGAAGTGAATATAAGGTGAAGATACAATTTGCTTGTTGCTTCACCAATGAAGTTAATCTTATAGAATATTATCATAACTCTTCTTATTTGGAGCATGGCGGTTCGCCCGATAAAGCAGCAAGGAGCGCGTTTGTTTGGGCAATCGACCAATATGCAAAGAATAACGGCAAGTACAATAAGAACGAAAGCAAGATATTGTTCTCCGACGTAGAGGACTCATTAGTTCTTGTTGTAAATTCATTCTCAACACAAACGTCATACGCTAACCAGACGAAAAAGGCGATTAACAACGTATTTATTGCTGAAGCGATGACGGAATTTTTCAAGCACTCTCTTGAAGTATTTTTTGCCGAAAATCCTCAGGCGGCAGATAAAATAGTTCAACAGATACTTGTAAACAAACGTGCAAGAGAATCTGCTGAGCACATGAGGGTTTCGTCAAAGAAAAAGCTTACAGCTACTCTTGACATAACGAATACTGTCGAAAAGTTTGTCGGTTGCCGTCTTCGCGACCCCGATAAATGCGAGTTATATATCGTTGAGGGTGACTCTGCTCTTACGAGTTGTAAATTAGCGCGTGATTCTGAATTTCAGGCTATAATACCCGTTCGCGGTAAAACTCTTAACTGTCTTAAGGCGTCTTTCGACAGGATTATGAAGAGTGATATTATCCTTGACCTTATTAAGGTTATCGGATGCGGTGTCGAGGCGAAGCAACTTAAAGTTAAAGGCGTTTCTGCATTTGATTTGGGCGCATTGCGTTGGGACAAGATAATTATTTGTACCGATGCTGACGAAGACGGTTATCAGATAAGAACGCTTATTCTTACAATGTTTTACAGATTGCTTCCGACACTTATCAAAGAGGGCAGAATCTATATCGCAGAAACTCCGTTGTATGAAATAACAAGCGGCGGAGAAACCATGTTTGCGTACAGTGAAGCGGATAAGAATGCAATTCTTGAAAAGCTTGGCGACAAAAAATACACCATCCAGCGTTCAAAGGGTCTTGGTGAAAATGACGCAGATATGATGAGTCTTACTACAATGAAACCGGCGACAAGAAAACTGGTTAGAATTTCTCCCGAAGATGAAGAAAAAACCTACGAAATGTTCGATATTTTGCTTGGCGATAATATCACCGGAAGAAAAGATTTTATTGCGAAAAACGGTGCGAAATATCTTGAACTCGCCGATTATTGATGAGGTAGAATATGGCAAAAAAGAAATCAAAGGTCGTTGAACCGGAGGTTATCTCCGAGCCTATCGACGTTAGTATAACTAATGTTCTTGAAACAAACTATATGCCCTATGCGATGACGGTAATCGTTTCCCGTGCTATACCTGCGATAGATGGCTTTAAACCCGCGCACAGAAAACTGCTTTATACGATGTTTAAAATGGGGTTGCTTACGGGGGCTAAGCAAAAGAGTGCTAAAGTTGTCGGTCAGACCATGGTGCTAAATCCTCACGGCGATGCCGCTATATACGAAACACTTGTCCGTCTTACTACCGGAAAAGAAGTATTGTTGCACCCTTTTATTGAGTCAAAGGGAAGTTTTGGTAAACAGTATTCCGATATGGCATACGCAGCTTCTCGTTATACCGAGTGTAAACTTGCAAAATTCAGTGAAGAAATTTTTGATGGCATAGACAGAGATGCTGTTGATTTTGTAGATAACTACGACAGCACTACTACCGAACCTGTAGTATTGCCTACAAGTTTTCCTAATATATTGGTTTCTCCCAACTCGGGTATTGCGGTTGGTATGGCAAGTGATATTTGTTCGTTTAACCTTCGTGAAGTATGCGAGGTCACTTGTGCATATCTTCGCAACGAAAATATAACGACCGAAGAAATAATGGATATACTCAAAGCACCTGATTTTTCAACAGGCGGACTTTTGATATATGATAAAGAAAAAATACGCGAAGTTTATGAAACCGGACGTGGTTCTATAAAACTACGCGCAAAATATGTCTACGACAAGAGTGAAAATCGCATTGAGGTGCTACAAATCCCTTATACTACAACGCTTGAAAAGATACGTGAAAGTATGATTCAGCTTGTAAAGGAAGGGAAGATAAAAGACGTTTCGGACGTGCGCGACGAGATTGACATCAACGGATTTAAGATGGCAATTGACCTCAAACGTGGTGCAGACCCCGAAAGGTTGATGCAAAAACTCTTTAAATACACCAAACTTGAGGATGACTTCAAGTGTAACTTCAATATACTTGTAGGCGGCATTCCTCAGACTATGGGTATCAAGCAGATATTGGAGGAATGGTGTGCATTCCGCGTGGAATGTTTGCGCAGAACCTATGTTTTTGACCTTGCAAAGAAAAGCGATAAACTGCATTTGCTTTTCGGTTTGCGTTCGATTTTGCTTGATATCGATAAAGCGATTTCCATTATCCGTGGCACAGAAAACGAAAAAGACGTTGTGCCTAACTTGATGAGCGGTTTTTCCATCGATGAAGTTCAGGCAGAATATGTTGCTGACATCAAACTTCGTAATTTGAACAAGCAGTATATTTTAAAACGTATCGAAGAAATCGAACAGCTTGAAAAGGATATTGAGGAACTTAAACTTCTTATTTCTAGCGAGAGAAGAATTAAAACACGCATTATTAAACAACTTACCGAGGTTGCTGATAAATACGCAAATCCTAGAAAGACCTATATTATAGATAAAGAATCTATTGCTAATGACGATACGGAAGAGCCTGTTGCTGAATATCCCTGCGAAGCATTTTTGAGTATGGAAGGTTATTTCAAGAAATGTACCCTTGCCTCGCTTCGTGGTAACGACGTTCAGAAATTCAAAGAAAATGACTCGCTTCGTATGAGATTCGAAACCAACAATAATGAAGAAGTTTTGTTCTTTACGTCCGAGACGCAAGTCTACAAATCTCGCCTTGATGATTTTGAAGACTCTAAAGCAAGTGCTTTGGGTGAATATGTTGCGGGTAAACTTAAATTCAATGAAAATGAACGAGTTATTTCTGCAATATGTTTGCGTGAATATACCGGTAGGGTATTGATATTCTTTGAAAACGGCAAAGCGGTTTCTATTCCGATTGACTCGTATTCTACGAAAACCAATAGAAAGAAACTAACTAACGCTTTCTTTGGCGGAAGTCCTGCGGTTGGCATATATATGGCAACCGGAAAAGGCGAATTTCTTGTGCGCTCAGACGATGACAGAGCGTTGCTTATAAAAGAAAATCAAATTCTTGAAAAGTCAACAAAAACTTCTTGCGGAAGCACGTTGTTCACGTTGAAAAAAGGCAAGAAGATTATTTCTGTTACGCCATATAATCCTGAAATTAATAAGCTTGTTAAAGAATCGCGATACAGAAAGAGCAAATTGCCTGCTTCTGGCGTTATATTTGAAGACATAGACCCCGAAATAACACAACAAACACTTCTTGATTGACAATTTGTGTAACAAGTGGTATAATTAAACGATTTAGGAGGTGAAGCAGTGAAAAATATGCGTAAGTTTTTAAGAACATTTTCTTATGAACTGTTAGGACTTGCAATTTTTTCTGTTGTAGCAGTACTTTTGTTGTTTGTAAATGAACTCGCCGGTTTCATTGCTATCGCCGGTATTGTTGTTTATGCAATTGTTTTACTGATACTGTTTAATACAAGTAAAAACCGTATAAAAGCTGACAGCGACGGTAATGGTTTTTCTTCATTGATTTCAGGTCTTATGGAGAAAATGGATTCGCCTGTCATGATTGTAAACGAAACAAATAAAATCGTTTGGTGCAATGATGAATTTTATTCATTGGTTGAAAGTGCCGATAAGCACATCACGCTGGGAGCGAGCAAGTTATTTGAAGGCAAAGTTTCGTTTTCAAACCTTTCAACTGCTTACGAGGAGTACGCCGATTTTATATCTGTGGAATCTGAGGGCTCGTTTTATGAGGTTCGTGTTTTTCCGCTTGAATATGGAAAGCAAAAGCTTTTTGCGGGCGTATGGTATAGCAGAGATAACGAAAAGAAACTTTTGAAACAGCTTGGCGATAACGTTATAAGAGTTGCGTATATAGTAATCGATAACTCTAACGAGGTTTCGCAAGAAATTCAAGAAAATCGTCGTTTTGGTTCTGCAACCGTAAACAAACTTCTTTCCGACTGGGCTAATGAATACAATGCAATTCTTACCGAGTATGACAGAGATAAATATGTCATGTATTTTGAAAACCGCTATTTGCAAGACATGACAAGCAAAAGGTTTGACATACTTGACAAAGTTGTTGAAGCATCTTTGGGTGAATCAGCTATTCCGATTACTATATCCATCGGTGTGTCTGTAGAGAGTGGTACGCTTAGCGACAAACGCGAATCTGCACAGCTTGCATTGCGTTCTGCGTTACAACGTGGTGGTGCTCTTGCGGTTGTTCGTACCGAAAACGGTGAGGATAGTTACGGCGGAAGAACCAAAGCGGTACAACGTCAAACAAAAATACGTTCGCGTCTTTGCCGTGATTTACTTTGTGACCAACTTCCTAAATGTTCAAATGTCATTATTATGGGGCATTTACGTCCTGATTTCGACTCAATTGCTTCGAATATCGGTATTGCGAAGCTTGTTCAATCGTTCGGCAAGGAATACTGCATAGTTGCCGATAGGACAGACAGAAATATATCTAAGATTATAGAAACCATTTCTGATTTTCCGGAATACGATACCGTATTCGTTGATGCTGTTTATGCACAAGAATTATTGACCCCTGATACCTTGGTAATCATTACCGATGCATCGAATCCCGAGCTTTTTGCGGCAAGAGGGGTATATGAAAATGCAAGTAAGGTTATCGTAATAGACCACCATGCAATTAAAGAAACGCTTGGCGACCAAGTGCTTCAACCTTCGAACATTGACCCGACTGCATCGAGTGCGTCGGAACTTGTTTGTGAAATACTCGAACTTGCTTTGAGTCCGAATGCATTACGTCCTGAAGAAGCGCAAATATTGATGGCAGGTATTTTGTTGGATACGCAATTCTTTGCACGTGACACCGGAACGAGAACCTATTCGGCTTGTATCTTCCTTAAAAACGCAGGTGCAGAGGCAGGGAAGGCTAAAAATCTGTTCAAATCCGATATGAAGCAGTTTAAACGTATTGCTCGGATAGAACAGAGCATGGAAGTATATCGAGATAAGTTTGCCATTTCAACTTATACCGATAATAACGACCCCGAAAATAAGGTTACCGCTTCGAAAGCTGCTGACCGTTTGGTTGATATTGACGGAATTTCTGCTTCATTTGTTCTATATTCGCTCGACAACGGCATAAACTTGTCTGCACGTAGTGACGGTTCGATTAACGTCATAAATATTGCTAAAATCCTAGGTGGTGGTGGACACTTCCAATCTGCAGGCGCACTTATAAGAGAAAACGATGAAAACGGTTTGGGTAGCGTTGTTTTTGATATTGATAGAGCCCAAACTATTTTGAAAGAGGCCATCGATAGTTATATCGGAGTTACGAAAGAGAGTTAAATATTATGAAAGTTATTTTGTTAGAAGATGTAAAAGGACAGGGAAAGAAGGGGGAATTAATCAACACCTCTGACGGCTATGCCAGAAACTTTCTTTTTCCTCGTAAACTTGCAAAACCGGCAGATGCAGGTTCTATTAAAGAAATCGAAATGAAAAAAGAAAGCGCGGCTTTCCATCTTGCTGAAGAAAAGAAGAAAGCAGAAGAAACCAAGGCATTTCTTTCTGATAAACAGGTTGTTTTTAAGACCACGGGCGGTGCAGACGGTAGACTTTATGGCGCTGTTACAACCAAAGATATAGCTGAAAAGATTGAATCTGAACTTGGTTTAAAGATTGATAAAAGAAATATTTCTATTTCCGATACAATTAAAACAGCAGGCGTATATCCCGTTAAGATAAAGTTGTTCCAAGGAATAACTGCAGAACTTAAACTTGTAGTTGAAGCATAGTATTAAGAGGAATAATCATGGCTGAACTTGACAGCATAAGAAAAATGCCGTTTTCGCTTGAGGCGGAACAGGCTATACTCGGTACAGTTATCGTAGATTCCGAAAAATTTGTTGACGTTGCAACCCTTAAGGATGATGACTTTTATCTTGAGCAACATAAGCAAATTTTCGGCGCAATGCGCGATATGTTCAATAAAAACAGAGTCATCGACCCGGTGACTCTTATTGACACGCTTACTCAAATGGGCACGTATACCGAGGGAGATGCTGCAAAATATATCAAGTTACTCGTTGATTTGGCATCTGATGCGGCTAACATTGAGGAATATTCCAAAATAGTTCGCGATAAAGCAATGTTAAGGTCGCTTATCGAAGCATCGCGTGATATATCGGACCTTGCGTACAGCGAAAAAGGCGATGTTGCCGATGCGGTGAATTATGCTGAACAAAGGATATATTCTATTTCTCAAGATAAATATCAAGACGGTTTTGACAGAATTAAAGATGTAATCGTTGAGCATTACAAAACCTTGAAACTTCTTAAAGATAACCCTCAAGCACTTGCAGGTACGCCCACACGCTTTGATGCGCTTGACAGAGTGCTTATCGGTATGGGTAAGGGTGACCTTATAGTAGTTGGTGGACGTCCCGGTATGGGTAAAACCAGTTTTTGTATGAACGTTGCAACCAATGTGGCAAAAACAACAGACAAGAATATAGCTGTGTTTTCGCTTGAAATGTCATCTGAGCAATTGGTTTCGAGAATGTTAAGCAGTGAAGCTTTAATCGATAGCGCAAATATGCGTACAGGTAAACTGTCTGACGATGATTGGCGCCATCTTGCCGAAGCATCCAGTGTTCTTTCAAACACCAACATATACATTGACCCTAATACTAATACAACACCGACGGCCATGAAATCCAAGCTTCGCAGATTGGATAATCTTGGATTGGTTATTATCGACTATTTGCAACTTATGAATCCTGATGTTCCTACAGATAATCGCGTTGTGGACATTGCGAATATAACCCGTTCGCTTAAATTGATGGCGAAAGAATTTGAGATTCCGATAATTCTTTGTTCGCAATTAGCGAGAGCGGGCGAAAACAGAAAAGACCATCAACCTATGCTTTCTGACCTTCGTGATTCTGGTGCAATCGAGCAGGATGCGGATATTGTTTTGTTTATCTATCGTAGCGATTATTATGAACGAAAAGATAGCGATGCGCCTGAAAGTACCAACGAGAATTCCGACTACATTCTTGCCGAATGTAACGTTGCGAAAAACCGTCACGGTAGTACGGGTGTTGTTAAACTCGCTTGGGTAGGTAAATATTATAAATTTATGAGTATTGAGGACAATATTTCCCATGAATCGGGCGAAAATTAATTTCATCCGTAAGTTAAGAGAATATTTTGAATTATTGCCTTTTTCTGTCGATGGAAAGACGTTATGCGTCGGTCTTTCAGGTGGGGCAGATTCGGTTTCTCTGCTGTTGGGTTTGAGAGATGTGTCTCAAACATATGGTTTCAATGTTTCTGCGTGTCATTTTAATCACATGATTCGCGGTGAAGAAGCAGATGGCGATGAGAAGTTTTGCAAAGAACTATGCAATAAATATAAGATTAAAATTTATTGTGGTCGCGATGATGTACCTGCACACGCAAAAACCTACAAATTAAGTATTGAAGAAGCAGCAAGGAATTGCCGATATGCTTTTTTTGAACGTGTTTGTTCAAAAAATACAGTTGATTATTGTGTTACAGCACACAATATGAACGATGATGCGGAAACTCTTATTTTGAATTTAATAAGAGGTTCTGGTTCAAACGGCGCTTCGTCTATATTGCCATACGGTGAGAAAATTTTGCGCCCTATGTTGAAGATTAGCAGACAAGAAATCGAGGAATATCTTTCTGAATTAGGGCAAGTATACGTCACGGATAGTACGAATTTATCCAACGAGTATTCGCGCAATTATGTTCGTAATGTGATTCTGCCCGAAATGATGAAATTGAATCCGTCGGTAGTAGAGGCACTATCGCGATATGCAGATTCTTGTAGGAACGACAGAACGTATTTCGAGAACCTTGTGAGTGAAAATATTGATTCTGACCTTAGAGAGATTCCTAAATCCATTCGTGATAGAATTCTTATAAAAAAGTATAAGGATTTTTCGGGTTTATCATTAAACAGAAATATGATTGCAGATATTGAACAAAAGCTATTTTCGGGCAATCGTGTTTGTATCCCTTTGTTTGATAATACTGAAGCTATTATTGATAACGGTAAGGTCGTTTTTGGTACAAAAAACGATATTCTCGCTATTGAATTCAATGAACAAATACTAATTGACGGCACAAATGAGTTGTTTGGCGAACGTGTAGAATTAGATTTGTCAAGAAATAACAGAGAGCTTGCGAATATTAACAAATTATACACCACTGCTTATATATCTTTTGATAAAATAAAGGGAGCTTTAAAAGCAAGAAACCGACGTGTTGGGGATAAAATAACAATAAACGGAATTAATAAGAGTTTGAAAAAAATGTTTATTGATAAAAAAGTTCGCAAGGAATATAGAGATATTATACCTATTATATTCGACGAAGAGGGAATAATATATGTACCCTTTATCGGTATTGCCGATAGAGTCAAGTGTAATAACGATTCAAATACAGTATATTTAACTACGATATTTAATACCATTGAAAAAGAAAGGTGGAATAACGCCTATGAAAAATAAATCGCCAGGCAAGGTTATATTATTTTATATAATATTCTTTGTTATTATAATAATTCTTGCCAATGCTGTATATTCAGGCAATAAAAACCAAGAAGAAATTCAATACAGCAAAGTTGTAAACATGTTCCAAAACGAGGAAGTTAAGCGGTATTATGTTGATAATGCCGGTACACTTTATCTCTCAAAAAATGATGCAGAAAGTGATAAACTTGACCTTTCGACGTTTGAATATGTTCATAGACTTGCGGATATAGAACAATTCAGAGGTGACTTGGGTGAGTTGATTTTAGCCCAAACCGAAAGCGGAATACTTGTTGACTATGACTATCAAGCACTGGACTCACTTCCTTGGTGGGCTGCATATTTGCCGTATTTGATTGTTATTATTGTTTTAGTCGTTGTATTCTGGCTATTCGTTTCTCGCACTTCCAAAAACGGCGGTGGAAACGGTATCGGACTCGGCAAAATGAATTCCTTTAGCAAAGCAAGAACCAAGCTTGGAAGCGACGAAAAGAAGAAGGTTCTTTTCAGT
>JAZRUB010000123.1:0-8869 GCA_045652305.1 Eubacteriales bacterium | reverse complement strand
GTTTCGCAAGTTTGGACAAGACGCGAAGCGGCGCGCACAAACTTGGCGCGAGCGAACGAAACTCACAAAAGACGAATAAAATCGCAAGATTTTATTCGAGAGCGAAGCGATTATGAAATAAACATCGCATCGCCGAATTTGATGGTTTGTAGGATTTAAAATACAATAAAAGATTTTGTAAAAATCGGGGACATGTGCCTCGATTTTTACACCTTGGAGATTCGCAAGTTTGGACAAGACGCGAAGCGGCGCGCACAAACTTGGCGCGAGCGAACGAAGCTCACAAAGCCTCGCCGTGCGAGTACGGGGTCCCCGAAAATGAGGAACGAATTTTTGGGGCTAATAAATGAACATAGCATCTCCGATGTTGATGGTTTATATGATGGTAATTAAAATTACCAATCGGTATTGTTCACAATTTGTTCATTCCTTTAAACAATGAACATCGCATCTCCGAAGGAGAAGAAACGATATTTGTTGTCAACAGCCTCTTTATATGCGTTCATTGTATTATCATACCCTGCAAATGCGCAGACAAGCATAATCAACGTACTTTCGGGCAGGTGGAAATTGGTTATCATTGCGTCAACGCATTTAAATTTCACACCGGGGTAGATGAATATAGAAGTTTCGCCGCTGAAAGGATGAACGATGCCGTTTTCGTCGGTGGCACTTTCTAAAGTGCGTACACTTGTTGTGCCGACGGCGATAACGCGTCCGCCACGTGTATGAACCGCGTTTATTTTATCTGCCGCTTCCTGTGTCACGTGTATATATTCGGAATGCATTATGTGGTTTGTCAGGTCGTCTTCTTTAACGGGACGGAACGTGCCTAACCCTACGTGAAGCAAAACGCGGACGATTTCAACGCCCTTTTCTTCCGCTTTTTTCAGTAATTCGGGAGTGAAATGCAACCCTGCCGTCGGTGCAGCGGCGCTTCCGTCGGTTTTTGCATAGACGGTTTGGTATCTTGATTTATCGTCAAGCTTTTTTGTGATATACGGAGGCAACGGCATTAAACCGATTCGGTCGAGAATCTCGGCAAACACTCCGTCATATTCAAATTTTATGACTCGGATACCGCCATCTAATACATCGGTAACGACACCCGAAAGTTCATCGGAATATATTATTTTCTGCCCGATTTTTGTTTTTTTACCCGGTCGCGTAAGACATTTCCAAACCTCGCCCTCGACATCTTCGGCACGTGAAAGCAACACGGTTTCGATTTCGCCCTCTCTGCCGACCGCCTTACCGAAAAGACGCGCAGGAATAACCTTTGTGTCGTTGATAACAAGACAGTCACCCTCGTGCAGTTTGTCGATTATATCACAAAAAGTTTTATGTTCGGTATTGCCGTTTGACTTATCAAGGCAGAGCAGACGCGATTGGTCGCGTACAGCACTCGGTGTCTGCGCGATAAGTTCTTCGGGCAGGTCGTAAAAATATGTAGAACGCTTTAGAAGATTCATACGATGTTTCCTTTTGTTTTGTCGTGTTCCGATGATTTTGAATATACTTATTCCGAGAGGACTTTTATTATAAAGGATTATACTACATCGTTTAAAATAATTCAACAGTAGAAAAGGAAAATCTCATATGAAAAAGTCACTTGTTTTTCGCGGTGTAGCCACCGCACTTGCAACGCCGTTTGACGAAAACGGAATAGATTACCTTGCCTTTGCAAAAATGATAGATTTTCAGCTGACCAATGGCGTAGATGCGATTGTCGTATGCGGTACGACGGGTGAATCGTCAACTCTTACCGATGCCGAAAAACGCGAACTGATTTCATTTACCGTACGTCAGGTGAGAGGACGTGTGCCCGTCATCGCAGGAACGGGGTGCAACGATACAAAACGCGCTTGTGTCTTGTCGGAATATGCGGCAAACGCAGGCGTCGATGCTTTGCTTGTCGTGACGCCTTATTATAACAAATGCACTCAAAAGGGTTTAACTGCTTATTATAACGATATTGCATCTGCTTCGGGTTTGCCTTTTATTGCTTATAGCGTACCTTCGCGCACGGGAATGAAAATAGAACCCGAAACGGCACAAAAAATTTCCGAAAACCCTCTTGCCGTAGGGCTGAAAGACGCAGGGGACAGCATTTCGGATACTGCGCGTACAATATCGCTTTGCGGTGATAATTTGACGGTATATTCGGGCAACGATGACCGAATACTGCCTGTACTATCATTAGGCGGAAAAGGGGTAATATCGGTGATGTCGAACCTTATTCCGCTTAAAGTGAAAAAACTCTGCACCATGTTCTTCGATGGTGAAACCGATAAATCGGCATTACTCCAAACCGAGCTTATTCCGCTTTGTGATGCGCTTCGTTGCGAGGTCAACCCGATACCTGTAAAAGCCGCACTTGCCGAAATGGGACTTTGCAAAAACATTCTTCGCGCTCCGCTTACGGGAATTTCACCCGAGAATGCCGAAAAACTCATGACGGCTATGAAAGCATTGTCGTGATATGATATATTAACAAAAACTGTCGCTTTCGGATTTTGAAAGCGACAGCTTTATTATTCATTTGATTGCAGTTTTTCGGCAAAACCGCTTGCTAACTCGTCGCAACGCTCGTTATATGCGTGTCCGTCGTGTCCTTTCACCCACACAAATTCAACCTCGTGGGTAGAGAGCAATGCATCAAGCGCTTTCCAAAGGTCGTCGTTAAGGACTTGCGATTTATCCGCTTTGCGCCAACCCTTTTGTTTCCAAGATTCAAGCCATCCTTTGTTTATTGCGTTTACAAGATACTGCGAATCGCTATACAGTATGACTTTGCAAGGAGTTTTTAGTGCCTTTAATCCCTCAATCGCGGCAGTAAGTTCCATGCGGTTGTTGGTTGTGCTTTTTTCGCCGCCACAAAGCTCTTTTTCTCTGCCCTCGTATTCGAGTATTGCGCTCCAACCGCCTGCACCGGGGTTGCCCTTACATGCGCCGTCGGTATATATATTTACGGTTTTCAATCGTTAACACCCTTTGTTTTTGTCATTCTTATATCTTTGCCTACGAACTGAAGAATGTTGAATTCTCCGAGAAGTCGCGAGAATAGTCTTTCACCGTAGGTTTTTCTTATGCTTGCAATAGAAAGGTTAGAGGAGATAATAGTCTTTTTGCCTTTCACGATACGCAAATCAATAAGACTTGTTATCGCGGAAACGCTGTACTGAGTAATACACTCTGCACCTAGGTCATCTATGATTAAAAGACTGCAATTTTCGTATTTTTTGCGTTCGGAAATATCCATTCTGTTAAATCTTACAGCATCAATCGTATCGAAAATCTGTTGTGCCGATTCGTACAGAACACTCATTCCGCGCGATGCAATCGAATTTGCAATCGCCGCAGATAGATGCGTCTTGCCCAAACCCGTACCGCCGATGAAGACAAGCCCTGCGGAATCAAGATTCGGGAACTTTTGAGCGTATTTCTTGCATACGTTCAGGACGATTTCCATTTGTTGCTTTTCGGTTCCGTCTTGGTAGTAATCGAGCGAAAAAGTATCGAAGGTTTTGTTTACAAGTCCGCCTGCGAGCTTGCTTTGTTGGTAATTTGCAGATGAAATCATGTTCTTAACGCATTGGCAAAGCTTCAAACCGCAATAACCGCCGTCGTTACATTCAAGACATTCGAATTTCGGCAAATCGTAATCGACGTCATAGCCTGACGCTTCGAGTAAACGGGCGCGTTCTTCGGTAAGCGCTTCTGTCTCTGCACGTAAAACCTCGACGTTTTCACCGACAATAAGTCGCATGGGTATTTCGCGAATTTCGGCATCGATATCCTTGATTCTCGGTATAAGAGAATGAAGCTCGTTACGCCTGTTTTCGGCTTCCTCCATTGCGGATGTTCTTTTTTCGTTTTTTATCCTTAATGCGTCGTTAAGTGTCATTTTTTATCCTCTAATATATCGTCGTATCCTCTCGAAAGTGCGGCTTCGATAAATTCATCCACTTCGAAACTGCTTTCGGTACCCTTGGTACGCGATGAATCACCGTTTTTGACGTCTTCAACTGTAGCGAATCCGCTTTCGTGCCAACGCTTGAGTATACCGTTCATATAGGTGGTGGAGAGTTTGCCGGTAGTGTCGATGGTTTTTTCGTACGCCAATTCCACCATTTCGAAGGAAAACATCCATTCGCCGAACCAACAGTTAAACAGCTTCTTCTCTTTTGAGGTAAGCTCTCTGTCACCCATGCCGAAAAGACGGCGAAGCTTACCGATGTTGCTGTTTATAACTTCACGCTGTGCAAGATACGCCTCGAATTTATCGTAGGTGTCGATACCTTCTTCATAAAGGCTTAGTCCCACTTTTTGAATATACTGAGAACTTTTTTTGCCGTTGGCACAACAATCCTCAATTATTCCGCATACAACGGGAGCAGGCATCCGTACGAAGTCGTAAAGATAGAAAAGTGAGCTTATATCGTTCTTGGTAAGCTGTTTTTCCATACGTTCGGTAGCCACACGGCAAACAAGCGAAAAGTCCATATCATTTTCCATTGCGTTTGACAATGTTTCGCTGTCATAATTACGGTACATACTCGTGTCGGTAGCGACTTGCTTTTTCTTGCCCGTACTGTCGGTAAATATACCTGCACCACGCCAAAAAGCGACCGAGGCTTCCACCTGCGCGATGGTTAGACCTGTTTCACGTGCGGCGTCCGAAGCGTTCGTTTCGGGTTCTGAAAAATAATATATAAGCGTTTTTAATTCTTCGGCAGTTGCCGACTTTATTTTTGAAAGTATTTCTTTTGGCAACAGTATAAGACTGTCGTTAGGTGTCTTTATAGCCATTTTTTTATTTCCAAATCAACTTTTAATAATACTTACATCGGGTGAAACCGAAAAAGTCAAATGACTTCTTTCTGCAAGGTTGCCCACGATTTCTATGGTGTACGCGATATCCAACTTTCCGCCGTCCATCGAAAGAGAGTTGTTAAGGCTTTTTGTCCGCACTCTCATGTGGACAGGGAAGTAACCTGTATTGCATATACAGGTGTGCGCCTTTCCGTCAGCGAATACAAGGTGTGAATTTATCGGACCGACGCGGTTTACCGAAACCATTTCGTCTTTAAAAGTATCGATTGTCGTAGTGGTTTCGCTGTTGTCCTCGGTATATTCTATCCGAAGTCCGTGTTTGGTTGTTTTCATTGTGCCCGAAACCGAAAAATCGTCTATCTCGGGGTGTTCTTCTCCGCGACGCGCAAGGTCTGCACTAATGCGCTCAACGCGGACACGTATATCTACGGGAATCTTCATGTATTGTCCTTTTTAATAATTTTCTATGTCTATATGCACCGCATCTGCTTTAATATCGCTTTTAAGAAAACGGTGAGCGTTTTGGGTGAATAAATCACAACCTCCGCTTGTGTAAAACTCGACTTTGCCTCCATTACTGTTAAGCAAGTCTTTTTCTTCCAGCAAATGCTTCAAATCAAAAGCCGCCTCTGCACCCGAGCTGATAAGTGCGCTTTCGGGGAGATATTTTTTAATAACGGCTGCCAAAAGCGGATAGTGTGTACAGCCAAGGATTGTCGCATCGGGATTCATTTCGGCTACTTGATACAGGTATTCGGAAACTATCGCGTTAGTCGCGGTATCGTCTTTATCGGGGTGCCAGTTTTCCACCAACGGAACAAACATGGGACACGCTTGTTGAATGATTTTGTCAACGCCGTATTTTTTTAGCGCGATTTCAAACGCACCGCTGTTGACCGTCGCACTTGTGCCAAGTACGGCAACTATACCGTTACCGCGTTTGGCCGTTTCGGACGCCTTTTTTGCCGCCGCATCGATAACGCCGACAACCGGAATACCCGACAACGTAGCAACGTCGTTTAGACAGTTCGAACTAACCGTTCCGCACGCGACAAGTATAGCCTTTACGTTTTTCGAAAGTAAAAAGCGTGTGTCTTGAAGCGCGAATTTTTTTATAACGTCTTTCGATTTTGTTCCGTAAGGGATACGTGCGCTGTCGCCGAAATATATAATATCTTCGTTAGGCAATATGCGAGTTAATTCCGACAAAGCGGTAAGACCGCCCAAGCCCGAATCGAAAACGCCTATCGGAAGCGAATTTTGGGAATTACAACTCATTCTTCGTACCCCTCGGCAAGCATAAGAAGTTTTGTGATAAGTTCGCTGTAAGTTATGCCAATGCAGTTCATCATCTTGGGATACATGCTTATCGGCGTGAAACCGGGGATAGTGTTAATTTCATTAAGCATCGCACCGTTTTCGGTCAAGAAAAAGTCAACTCTTGAAAGACCTGTGCAACCGAGTGCCTTGTAAACCGCGATTGCATAGTTTCGTATTGCGTCCGAAGTTTTTTCGTCCATCTCCGCAGGGGCGATACATTCTGCGCGGTTGTCGATGTATTTGGTTTCGTAATCGTAAAAATCGCTGTTCGAGATTATCTCGCCGCAAACAGATGCAAAGGGTTTGTCGTTTCCGCAAACCGCAACTTCAATTTCACGACCTACGGTGTTAGGCTCTATAAGTAATTTTTTGTCGTGCTCAAATGCAAGGGCGATGCCCTTTTCGAGTTCGGTTTTGTTGTTAGCCTTGGTAATTCCTACCGAACTACCCGCGTTTGCAGGTTTTACAAAAACAGGGTATGCGTATTTTGCTTCGCTTTCGGAAATGATTTTGTCAGTATCATCGGTTTTGACTGCCGAAATAAAGGGAACGACGGGTATTCCTGCCGCCATGCATATCGTTTTCGTTGCGGCTTTATCCATTGATACGGCAGATGAGTAGGTATCACAACCCACGTAAGGTATACCTGCCAACTCCAAAAGTCCTTGCATAGTGCCGTCTTCGCCGTTTTTGCCGTGAAGAACAGGAAAAGCGATATCAACGCGTACAATCTCGAAAGTGCCACTTGCTCCGTTAAGCGAAATTATGCCGTGATGCGCCTTACAGGGCGAAATAACCGCAGGCGTGAGCAACGCGCGTTTTTCGTGCCAGATATAATTGCGAAGGTCGTCTGTACTGCCTTTAAATATCCACCATTTTCCGTCTTTTGTTATACCGACAAGAAGTGCGTCAAACAGTTCTTTGTCGAGATTGTCGGCAACGTTAGCCGCCGAAACGCAACTAACCTCGTATTCCGAGGATTCACCGCCGAATATTATTGCAACAGTTTTTTTCATTAACAAACGCCTCTTTCAAAGGTTATTATAAAAACAGAAAAGTATATACCGACCACATAAGCGGTATGGTGATTATACAAATCAAACTTGTAGATAAAACGATATCTGCAGCGGTCTTGCTGTCACCGCCGTGAGTTTCGGCAAGACTTTGTATCATCGTTGCGGCAGGGCAACAACCCAAAATAAATGCCGCTGAACGTACGTCTTCGCCTACGGGTACGATATAGAACAACGCTCCGATAATTATCGGAAAAATTATAAGCTTTGACGTCGCCGCAATATAGACGCGGTAGTTTGTAAAAATACCGCTTAATTTCTTGGTTGCAAGTCGCATACCGAGTATGGTCATACATACGACCGTCGACATTCTGCCGAGAGTTTCGATATATTCTGCGCCCAAATCGGGTAATTTGACCTTGAACGCAAAAAGCGAGAATGCGATTAAAAACGAGATTGTAGCAGGGTTCACGAAAAGTGCTTTTGCGCTTATGTACTTTCGGTCGCCCGTCATCATAAGCAGACCGATACTCCATGCCAAAATGTTCATCGACATCGAGAAAGCAGAGGCGTAAACCAACGCTTCGGGATTGTCGGGGAGTAGGTATTCAAGCAACGGAATACCCAAAAATCCCACGTTACCGCAAGCACCTGCTACCGCGCAAATCTTTTGCGCGAGGTCGGTTTTCATCCTCTTGCGGAAAATAAAAGTGTAAAGCGCGATAATAACTATTTGACCGATAAATGTCAGCCCGAAAAATATGCCCATATCGCGTAACAATCTCGGTGTGCAGTCGGCAACACTTAACGAGTATATCGAAAGCGCAGGCTGACATACGTAAAGCAAGAGCTTCGCGAATACCTTTATCGCATCTTCATTAAGAGCCTTGACCTTCACGAGTATAAACCCCGGAACGCCGTAGGCTATCATCATAAGAACCTTTAAAGCGGTTATACCAAACATGATTATTTCTTCGCCTTGACTATTTCATCTATAACGCCGTACGCAAGTGCATCTTCGGCAAACATCCAGTTGTCGCGTTCGGTGTCGTTTGCTATTTCTTCAACCGACTTTCCGATATTCTCGGAAAGAATACGGTTTATTCTGTCCTTTGTGCGCTTTGCAAAATTGGTCGCGATAATCACGTCTGACGCCTGACCGCCTGCCGTGCCGATTACTTGGTGAAGCATAACCTCGCAGTTTTCCAAACCGTATCGTTTACCCTTAGTACCTGCAGCAAGTAAGAACGCACCCATACTGCAAGCCGAACCCACACATACTGTGGAAACGTCACACTTGATGCTTCTCATCGTGTCGTATATCGCAAAACCTGCCGAAACACTGCCGCCGGGGGAGTTGATATAAATGGTTATATCTTTATCGGGGTCTTGCGCTTCCAAAAAGAGGAGCTGACCGACAATGCTGCACGCAAGGTCGTCGGTTATCTCGTTGAAAAGCAGAATTATTCTATCTTTGAGCAGACGAGAAAAAAGGTCGTAACCGTTGTGTCTGCCGCCTTCGTTTTCAAAAAAAGTGGGGTTGGCTATCATGTTGTACCTCCAAGTGACGATAATCAATTAATTTTAACATATTTGTAATCGATTTTCAATAGCAATTTATGCCGTCGTATGTAGAACAACTACGCAATATGTAGTAATATATATAAATTGACAAACCTTGATTAAAAGGTTATAATTAA
>JAZRUB010000122.1:0-6939 GCA_045652305.1 Eubacteriales bacterium | reverse complement strand
CACAAACTTCCTCCGCTCTCCAATCAATGAGAAGTCGCTTTGCTCTCGATTGAAAACACACGGTTTTCAATCGGTTTTGTGAGTTCCGTTCACTCGCGTAGGATTTGTGCGCCGTGCTTTCATCCCAAAAATCTGCGATTTTCGGGAACCCTATCAAGCACGCGGACATCATAGGTATATTTTCCGAGGGGTCCCCGAAAACATTTATGTTTTTGGGGTAAAAGGCACATGTCCTCGGAAAATATGGATTTTTATTGTATTTGTTTTAGGTTTGTACAAAGGAGTGAGAAATATGGCTTTGTCGCCGCTTATGAAGCAATATTTAGAGGTCAAGCAGGAGCATCCCGAATGTATCCTGATGTGCCGTATCGGTGACTTTTACGAGATGTTCTTTGATGACGCTCAGGTCGCCTCGCGCGAACTTGACCTTGTGCTTACGGGTAAAGACTGCGGTCTTGAAGAACGTGCACCGATGTGCGGTGTGCCTCATCATGCCGCTGACGGTTACATCGCGAAGCTCGTTTCGCGTGGGTACCGCGTTGCCATTTGCGAACAGATGGAGGACCCCTCTACCGCAAAAGGACTCGTAAAGCGTGACGTAGTGCGTATTATCACTCCCGGTACCGTCACAGAGGGCAACTATCTTGACGAAAAGAAGAATAACTATATTTGTGCATCCTACTGCGATTCGCTCGGTTGCGGTATCGCTTTTGCCGACGTTTCTACGGGCGAAATAAACGCAACCGACCTTTTGGGCGACAACCTTTTGGCAAGATTGGTTTCGGAATCTGCGGCATATACGCCCAGCGAGCTTATCGTGCCTGACAGTTTTCCCGAAAATATAAGCGGACAGTTCTCTGCTCGCTTCAACACCCTTGTTTCTAATGCCGAAATGTCGGATTTTGAAGTAAAATCGGCGATTGAATCGGTTGTCCAAATATACGGCGCGCCCCCCGAAACCGACAGCGACTATGCTATCCGCGCAGTCGGCGGACTGCTCGCCTACATAAAACGCACCCAAAAAATAGACCTTTCTTATTTGAAGAAAATTAACTTCTATTCCTGTGACGAATTTATGGGAATAGATTCGGCATCACGCCGTAATCTCGAGCTATCAGAGTCGATGCGCGCCAAACAGCGCAAGGGCTCACTTCTTTGGGCAATCGACCGCACACGCACAAGCGCAGGTGCAAGACTTTTGCGCAGATGGCTCGAAAAACCGCTTGTGAACGAAAACGCAATCCGTTCACGTCTTGACGCGGTGAACGAGCTTTACACCGACGGTGTTTTGCGCGACGAACTGCGCGAGATTTTGAAGGGAATTACCGATATAGAACGTCTTACCACACGGCTTGTTTACGGCACCGCAAACGCGCGTGACCTTAAATCTCTCGAAAGAACGATTCGACTTTTCCCCTCGATAAAGGATTTGATTGCCAACGCGAAATCAAAATCGCTTAAACGCATTGATTCCGAAATAGATACGCTTACCGAAATTGCCGATGCAATCGGCGACACCATTGCCGAGGAACCGTCTGCGCTTTTAAAAGAGGGCGGAATAATCAAGCGCGGTTGCAACGCCGCTGTTGACGAGCTTCATGATATGGTCACCAACGGCAAGGCGTGGATAGCGAAGATTGAGGAATACGAACGCGAAAAGACTGGTATCAAGACCCTAAAGGTCGGCTATAACCGCGTTTTCGGTTATTATATCGAGGTTTCGAAATCCGCACTTTCCCAAGTGCCCGACGAATACATAAGACGTCAAACGTTGTCTAACGGCGAACGGTTTGTCACCCCCGAATTAAAAGAAACCGAAAGCCGTGTTATCGGCGCGAGAGACAGGCTCTACGCGCTTGAATACGAGTTGTTTATCTCATTGCGCGATTTTGTTTTGAAATCGCTCGAAAAAATAAGACTTTCGGCTAACGCGTTGGCTGAATTGGACGTTTACTGCTCGAATGCCGAGGTTGCGCGTGAGCAGGGCTACGTCTGCCCCGAAATAGACCGTTCGGACAAGATTATTCTTAAAAACTGCCGTCACCCTGTTGTCGAGCGCTTTCTTGACGGAAACTATTTCGTTCCGAACGACTGCTATTTGGATTGCGGAGCAAACCGCATGTTGCTCATAACAGGTCCGAACATGGCAGGTAAATCGACCTATATGCGTCAGGTTGCGCTTTGCGTTATTCTTGCGCAGACCGGTTGCTTCGTTCCCGCGACCGAGGCGAGAGTCGGCATAGTCGACAGGGTGTTCACCCGTGTCGGCGCATCCGACGACCTTGCAAGCGGTAACTCCACCTTTATGCTTGAAATGAACGAGGTTGCAGACATTCTTAAGAATGCCACCAAAAACAGCCTTATTATATATGACGAAATCGGCAGAGGTACAAGCACCTACGACGGTATGAGTATCGCCCGTGCGGTTGTCGAATACACCGCAAAGAAAATAGGCGCGAAAACCCTCTTTGCCACCCACTATCACGAACTCACCGCGCTTGAGGGCGAAACCGAGGGTGTGGTCAACTACAACATCGCCGCGAAGAAACGCGGAAACGACGTTGTTTTCCTTAGAAAAATAATCAAAGGCGCGGCAGACGACAGCTACGGTATCGAGGTTGCGCACCTTGCAGGTGTGCCCGACGTCGTAGTCAACCGCGCAAAACAGGTACTTTCGGGCTTGACCGAAAATTCGCATCATCCGATTGTAAAGCCGAAAAACGATGATAATATAAGCTTTGAAGCATTGAACGAGGCACGTGTTATAGATAAACTCAAAAATATCGACATAAACACGCTGACTCCCTATGAAGCGATAACGCTTTTGTACGAACTCAAAAAGGAGCTTGACTGATTTTGGGAATTATCAATATTCTTGATGCCCAAACGGCTAATCTTATAGCCGCAGGCGAGGTGGTGGAAAGACCTTCCTCCGCCACGAAAGAATTGCTTGAAAATTCAATAGATGCAGGCGCAAAGAACATCACGTTGGAGATAAGAAACGGCGGTCGAATATTGATTCGCGTTACCGACGACGGATGCGGTTTCTTAAGAGAGGATATTCCGAAAGCGTTATTGCGCCATGCGACGAGTAAGATAGAATGCGGTGACGATATAAACGGCATCCGTTCACTCGGCTTTCGCGGTGAGGCGTTGGCGGCGATTGGCTCGGTTTCGAGGCTTGAAATCGTCACAAAGCACAGAAGCGAAAACATCGGCACACGTCTTACTTCCGACGAAAACGGCATAGTTATGGAAGACGTCGGCTGTCCCGACGGCACGACTGTGTCTATGCGCGATATATTTTATAACACTCCTGCGCGTCAGAAGTTCCTCAAAAAAGACGGAACCGAAGCGGCATCTTGCGTTGCCGCGGCAGAAAGACTCGCGCTTTCCCACCCCGAAATAGCATTTACCGTTATTTGTGACGGCGAACGCAAGTTTATGACCTCGGGCGATGGCGAGCTTTACCCTGCGGTGTACTCGGTTTTCGGACGTGAGTTTGCAAAAACGCTTATCCCCGTCGAATACGAGCTTGGCGGTGTAACGGTAGTAGGCTTTGTCACTTCTCCCGATGCGGTCCGCGCAAGTCGCGCCATGCAGACTTCGTACGTCAACGGCAGATACGTAAAGAGCAAAACCGTTCAAGCCGCGCTTGAAGAAGCGTTCCGTTCATTTATTCCGCGCGGAAAATTTCCCGGTTGCGTTCTTTTCGTCACCCTCATGCCCGAACTTACCGACGTAAACGTGCACCCTGCCAAAACCGAAATTAAATTCGCCTCCGAGCGCGACGTCTTCCGCGCCGTATATTATGCGGTGAAGAACGCGCTTGAAGCCGAACCCGATGATAAACCCTTGGGCACACCGATAAAAAAAGAAGAGCCCAAAAAGAAGATAGAGCTTCCGATTCTTTCAAAGGAAGAAGACCCGTTTGTCGAAACGGTGAAAACACAAGTTGCCCAGTTCCGCGACGTGCAGTTTTTCCCTCCCGACGAACCGAAAGTCAAAATTGTCCCGACACAGCAAACGGTTAAGGAAGAAAAACCGTCAAATACTTTCCGCGCCGACATAGGCGAAGAGGATTTATTCCATTCGGACAATGAATTTCTGTTCAGCGATAAGGAGATTGCCGAAAAACGCGAAGAAAAAATCGAAGAAACTCCAAAACCGATACCCCCCGAAAACCAGATAACGCTTGCCCCCGAAACACCGACTTGGAGAATGATAGGTCAGGCGTACGATTCATATATATTCGTCGAAACCGATGAAAACGTGCTCGTTATCGACAAACACGCCGCGCACGAGCGCATACTGTACGAACGACTCTCGAAGAACAAAGAACTTAACGTGCAGGAACTTTTAACCGGTGTTCCCGTAACGCTCGGACGTGAGCAAACTGCGGTTTTGCTTGAAAACTCAGCGTTTTTAGAGGAAAAAGGATTTGCAATCGACGATTTCGGAGAGGGTGCGATTATCGTTCGTACCGTTCCTGCGACACTCGGTAATTTAAAAGGACTTGAATCTATTTTAGAGGATTTTGCGAAAACCTTGTCCGACGGCAACGGCTTGTCATTTGCCGAGCGTTGCGACCGCGCACTTTACACCGTAGCATGTAAAGCGGCACTCAAAGCAAGGGTGAAAAATCGCCCCGAGGACGATGAAAACGTCGTGAAAATGCTTTCTGAAAATCCGAGCTTGCGCTACTGCCCTCACGGCAGACCGTTTATCAAAAAGATTCCCAAAAGGGAAATAGAAAAATATTTCGATAGGTAGATTTTTATGAGTTTTACTATTCACAAGACCTGCGGAAATGCCAGAACAGGTACTTTCAAAACCGTTCACGGCGATATTCAGACCCCCGTGTTTATGAACGTCGGCACTTCTGCCGCAATCAAGGGCGGTATCTCGACGGGCGATTTGAAGCATATCGGCTGTCAGGTAGAGCTTTCAAACACTTACCACCTACACGTTCGCCCCGGTGAAGATATAATTTATCAGTTGGGAGGAATACATAAGTTTTTTAACTGGGATAAGCCCGTTCTTACCGACAGCGGCGGATTTCAGGTGTTTTCACTTGCACAGCTGCGTAACATAAACGAAGACGGCGTTACTTTTCAATCTCACATGGACGGCGCGAAGATATTTATGAGCCCCGAAGTGAGTATGCAGATACAGTCAAAACTCGCGTCTACCATCGCGATGGCGTTTGACGAATGTCCCTCTTCTGTTGCCGAGCACAGCTATATCGACCGTTCGGTTGACCGTACTACACGTTGGCTTTACCGTTGCAAAGAGGAAATGGACCGTCTTAATTCGCTTCCCGAAACGATAAACAAGAACCAACTTCTTTTCGGTATCGGTCAGGGCGGTGTTTATGACGATATCCGCGTGCGCCACATCAAAGAGATAACACAGCTCGACCTGCCGGGTTACGCTTTGGGCGGTTTGGCGGTGGGCGAAAGCGCCGAAGAGATGTACCGCGTTATCGAAGTGTGCGAACCCTATCTCCCCAAGGATAAACCCCGTTATTTGATGGGTGTCGGCACCCCTGTGAATATTTTAGAGGCGGTTGACAGAGGTATAGACTTCTTCGACTGCGTAATGCCCTCGCGTAATGCGCGACATGGCAACCTTTTCACGAGCGAAGGCTTGATGAATCTTAATAATAACAAATACCTGCTCGATTCCCGTCCCATCGACGAAAATTGCGACTGTCCCGTCTGCCGTACCTATACAA
The DNA here is from genome assembly GCA_045652305.1 of Eubacteriales bacterium. Lineage (GTDB taxonomy): Bacteria > Bacillota > Clostridia > Oscillospirales > CAG-382 > Coliplasma. The sequence continues at coordinate 1,202 of JAZRUB010000122.1, read as the reverse complement.
GAGCGTATATCCGTCACTTGTTCAAAGCACGTGAATTGTTGGGTATGCGACTTTGCGTTATCCATAACCTTTATTTCTATAATAAATTAATGGAAAAGATACGCAACGCGATTATGGAAGGAAACTGGAAATCCTTTAAAGAAGAACAGGTATACATGCTTGGTAAACGTGCATAAACGCGACTCTAAATAGGCTATAAAAAAGAATTAAAAATACCTTATATTGTGTATGTCGAAAAGCGACAGAAAAAGTAAGGTATTTTTTTTATTTCCGTCAAAAAAGTGTTGCAATGATGGGAAAAGTATGCTACTATAATAATAACATATAGTCGAGGGATTCTCGGCATATAAAACAGTGTATCGCATCGGTTTTATGGGGAGCGTTCCTTTACCCGCAAAGGCGTTGCGTTTACACTTAAAAATTCAAGGAGGAAAACCATGGAACAAAGATTCTCTACAAAAAGATGGATGAGCATTCTTGTTGTATTTGCAATGCTTATCACATCATTCTCGGTCTTTGTAATGCCTGCATCTGCAGAAGCTACCAACATCATTGCTGGCAAAGACTACTTCGGCACACACGCTCGTTCGACCTATTTTGCTGACCTTACCGACGGCGTTGCTAAAGAAACAATCAGCTTTGTTAACGAAGACTGGTTCTGCTTGTACTACCACCAAGATTTGACCAAAGACGAAAACATTGCACAACAAAATGCTAACGCTCTCGACGGTCTTACCGATGCAGGCTATGGTATCGGTTCTATAAGTTACGACCTCGAAGGTAAATACGACTTGTCCAAAGTTCGTGTTAACACTTTCGTTGGTAACTACTCCGGTATCGTTGCTCCCGCAGTAATCAGCGTCAACGTTTCTGATGACGGCGAAGCATATGAAGAAGTAGCAAGTACTACTCTCGAAAAACTCGAAAGCGGCGATAGAAGCGTTGCTTGGGTTGAATTCGACCTTACTGAAGTTGAAGCTTCCTACGTTAAAATCACTTTCGAATTGAACGGCGTAATGGCGTTCCTTAACGAAATCGAAGTTTACGGCGAAGCAGTTGTAGAACAAGAACCCGAAACTTCCGAACCCGAAACCTCTGAACCTGAAGTTTCTGAACCTGAAGTTTCCGAACCCGAAACCTCTGAACCTGAAGTTGAACCTGAAAACATCGCTCTTAATAAAGAGTTCTCTACTGTAGAACCT
>JAZRUB010000121.1:0-6556 GCA_045652305.1 Eubacteriales bacterium | reverse complement strand
TCAACCGGTTGAGAACCTGCTCTATCGTTATAATAACTTGTAACGGTATCGGTAACATAAGAACGGATAGCGTTAAGTTCAGATGCTGTATAGAGGTTATCGCCTACTATATCCGCAATCATTTTATCGAAATAGAGACGGGAAGCTAAACCAACAGAAACGCTGTTACCATCAAGAAGAGTGTCTGCGGTAGCATTTTTCTTCGCAACAACTTCTCTTGCCGCGGATTCTTCTTCATCTTCGGTTTGTGCAGTGATACGGAGAAGAGTATCTCTGTCCCAAATATCAACTTCAATGATGAAATAACCGCCGTGTGCAGTAGTTTCGGAATCTTCTTTACCGCCCTTGGCACGTATGGTTGCACCATCTTCGCAAGTGCCGTAAACAGCAACCTTGGTGGGTTCAATATTGACGACGCCTGCGATAGAAGGAGCATCGGTGTGACCTTCTTCGGTGGGTATGCTTTCTTCGCTTTCGTTACCGGTGTTTTCGGAAACTTCTTCGTCAATACGACCGGTATCGAGAATTTCGGGAACATTTTCGGTATTAGCACACGCTGCAAGTACAGCGGAGAGCATCATTACAAGCCCTATTATCAACGCTATGCGTCGTGTGCTTTTAAAATTTACTTTCATTGTTAGAGCCTCACTTTTGGAAAACGTTTTATAAATTGCAATTTTTTATTATTCTTCTGTGTCTTTCTTTGCTTCAGCAATTACTTTCTGAGCAACTTCAGCAGGTGCTTCTTCGTATCTGACAAAGTCAAAGGTATATGTACCTCTACCCTGAGTCATAGCACGAAGTTGAATGGCATAAACGGTCATTTCTGCAGACGGAATTTCTGCTTCGATAACGGTATAGCCCTTACGGGTACTTTCGCTCATACCCATGATTCTACCGCGACGCTTACTTACGTCACCCATAATGTCACCCGAATAGGAAGTCGGGATAGTACATTTAAGGTATCCAACGGGTTCAAGAATAACGGGATTTGCTTTTAAAAGACCTTCCTTGTATGCGAGTTTCGCAGCAAGCTTGAAGGAAATTTCGTTAGAGTCAACAGGGTGATAAGAACCATCGAACAAGTCGGCTGCGAGGTTTGCCATAGGGAATCCTGCAAGAACACCTTTTTGCATTGCCTCGAGAAGACCCTTTTCAACTGCAGGATAGAAGTTTTTCGGAACGTTACCGCCAACAACGCTTTGTGTAAAGGTAAGTCCGTCTTCCGCACCGGGAGCAAAGTTAATCTTAACGTGGCCGTACTGACCCGAACCACCGGACTGCTTCTTGTGCTTACCTTCAACAGATACGCTCTTTTTAATAGCTTCGCGGTATGCAATCTTAGGTTCTACAAGTTCAACACCTGTACCGAATCTCGATTTGAGCTTTGAACAAACAACGTCAAGGTGAATATCGCCAAGACCGGAAATCGTCATCTGCTTGGTTTCGGAATTGTTGAAATAACGAAGCGTGGGGTCTTCTTCAAGAAGCTTTGTAATACCGCCGGATATCTTATCTTCGTCATTCTTCGACAAAGGTTTAATAGCCATTGTGTAGAAAGGCAACGGGAATTCAATCTTCTTGTATTCTTCGCCAGATGCTCCTGCAACAAGAGTATCGTTAACGTTCGTATTATTCAATTTTACCGCATAACCGATATCACCGGTTACAAATTCGGTAGCTTCGATTTCTTTCTTGCCTATGCAGGTACAAATCTTAGCGAATTTTTCTTGCTGACCTGTGGTAATATTATTAAGCACTTGGTCTTTGGTGAGAGTACCGTTCATAACCTTGAAAAATACTTTCTTACCGAAGTTATCAGACAAGGTTTTGAATATGAATAGTTTGGTTTCACCGTTTTCGTCGGCATCTTTCATCGCGTCGCGAGGGGCAACAAAGGATGCTGCAGCGGTATCAAGGAAGAAGCGGATACCCGAAAGTGCTACTGCAGAGCCACAGAATACGGGAGCGATGTCACCGCTTATCAAACCCTTGTTAAGCGCATTGAGTTTTTCATCACCGGTAAAGGGTTCTTCCGCGAGGAATTTTTCCATAAGCTCTTCTCCGGTAAGCGCAAGAGATTCATTAAGAGCGAGTTTGTATTCCTCAATTTTATCCTTAAAGCTGTCGGGCAATGTGGTTTCAACACGGTTGCCATTCTTTTCGCAATAGAAAACTTCGTCGGTAATAAGGTTGTAGAAACTAACTTGTCCCGTGCCCTCATTAAACGGAATAAGCAAAGGACATACAGACGCACCGAACTGTTCACGTAAACCGTTGAAGGTGGCCTCGAAATTAGAGTTTTCATCGTCAACTTTATTTACAAAGAAAGCCTTAGGCTTGCCTGCAGAATATTCCCAAGCAAGTTCGGTACCAACTTTACAGCCGCTCTTCGCATCGACAACGATAACGGTACTTGCTGCAACGGCAGCAGCGGCTTTAGCCTCACCGGCGAAGCCGAACATACCAGGTGCATCAAGTATATTTATTTTCTTGCCGTTCCATTCAAGATTGATAAGTGATGTGGAAATCGAGTAACCTCTTTTTATTTCTTCAGAATCGAAATCACACACAGTGTTGCCTTCGGAGGGCTTGCCAAGCCTATCAGTAACTTTTGCAAGATAAAGCATTGCTTCAGCAAAAGATGTTTTGCCGTCGCCACTATGTCCAACAAGGCAAATGTTTCTAATTTGAGAAGACGAAAATTTAGCCATTAATATTTCCTCCAAGCAATAATTGTATAGCATAAAAGAATCGAAACCGCAATTAAATTCTGCTTTCTTTTCAATTATACTGACCTATGAAGGTGGCGCTAAATATGTACTAAAAGGCTTTCGAACCATTACGAGCTCGATTCCTTTATGCTATATTACATATTATATAGTACAAAGATATAATAATCAAGTATTATTTATCTTTTTTTATTAGTAATAACCAAATTTTTTCAAATTTGTTACTTTCGCATCATCAAAAATGATATCATCCATACCGGCAACAGCCAGAAAAGTTGGAAAGCAACAGCGTGAAGCGAGGTGAATGCACCAATATCTCCCGTAACTGCAAGAAATACAACAGCTACAAAAGATAGGAATACGCTGATTATACTAATTATAACATTACTCTTTGTAATATGGCGTGCCTTATCGCACAATGAAAACATCTTCAAGAAGTTATGCAATGTGGAATTACAAACGATACCGCTATCTACGTTTTCAACTTCTCCGACAACATCGCTCGGCTCGTTTCCACGCAATACCGAAATAGGACATTTGCGGTATGTTATTTGCGCATTGATAAGTTCGTTATTGATATTGGGGTCAAGAGTTTTAACACCAAGGCAAAGACCTGCTTTATACATGTCTTTAAGCAACGAATCGAACAGCGGATTAATGGTATATTTGATATACAACTTTGCCGCAAGTTTTTCGTTGATAACAACATACATTATCGAACCAACAGCGCGTTCATACGCATCGTCGCCCTCGTCAATGGGGGTTTCAAAACGGTAACGGCGCATATAAGAACGTTTACCGAGAAAATAATTTTTTCCGTCCATTGCTACGCAAAGACCGTCGTTCGCACTTTCGATAACGCGTATCATCGTGGGTTTTTCTACGTTTTCGCTCAAGGTGGCGGAAAGGACTTTAGAAAGCGGACCTCCGACAAATCTAAAGGTTTTTGCCAAATCTGTCAGAATCGCATCAATGCGAAAATCGCCGTACATTCTTATGTTTGTGATTTTGACAAGATTCGAGGGATAAACCTCGGTATCGGCAAACGATAGTACCGACGCGGTGGCATATTCTTCGGATATAGCGTTACCGATGAAGGCTGCAGAATATCTTGCGCCCACTCGGTTGGCAGACACAACGGGAAGAGTAATCATGAAAAATGAGGTTACAGGTACGCTTACCGCAATGATGATCGAAAATGCCGAATATGCTTCGAACATAGTGCTTCCAAGCAAACTCATAACCAAAAACAATGCCGCACCCGCCAAAAATACAACAGGCACGAGGAAGTTAAACACATCCTCGAATTTAGGGCGTCTTTCGGTTCTGTTAACGAATCCGTCAATAAAGTGTGCGCGTTTTACAGTATAAATATCGCTATCTTCAAAAAGATACTTGTAAAATTCGTCTGCTTCTTTTGTGCCGCCGGTAAGTTCACAAGCGGCGTATTTAGGCCGTTTGGATGCAACGATTCTAAAGCAACGATAATCTTTTTTCGCGCACATATAACCGGCAATTGCCGAGCAAAGCGACGCAAATGCCGCAGGAAGATTATACAATTTCAAATCCGTGGCGTAGGGGTCGGTGAACAAGGTTACAACCGAGTATGCAGTTGCCACAAAAATCGAAACGACAAGCAAACTGTCGGTGTTAAGCTGCAATCTTGCAATTCCGCTTATACCGTTGCGTATAGAGCCCAACATCGAAAGAGCGATAAAGAACATAAGTTGAAGGTCGATAAGTATATAAATTATACCGTATCTTCCCTGCTTCGTGAAATCACCGTGAAGTGCGCTGTCTTTTGTCGCAAGTTCAAGGAAGAGTATTCCCAACGCGAGAATACCTACTATGATAATCTTCAGCAAAGACCTACGTACGCGCTTGCGATAAAAAGAAGCCAATTCGGAATTTTGGTCGCGCGACGTATACTCGGCAACTGTTTCGACACGGCGTTCCGACCTTTCACGTTTGCTTTTTTCTTTATTACGTTCGGCAATTTTTTCAAGCGTGCCGTCTTCGTCTTCCATCATTTCAAAAGCAAGGCGGAGATTTATATCGGTTTCGTCAAGGTTTTCGTCGCCCAAAAGCTCGATTCTATCATCGTCTGTAACAAATTTAACCTGACCTTCGCTTTCGTCTTCGCTTTCGAAATGGAATTCGCGATTGGTAACCTTTTCGGTAAGATTCTCGTAATCTTCGTCGAAGCTTGCAACCTCGCTATCATCAATATCGCTTTCAAAACGAAGGGTGTCACCCAACGGGAACATCTGCTCTTGGGTGTATTCTTTCTTTTCTATATCAGCACCATCGGAAAAACGTTTCGGTTCTATTCCAGCAGGAGGTTTCTTCTCCAAATCCGAAAGCGTACGTGTTTTTGCATCATTTATCATTTCGTAAAGCTTTTCAACACGTTCACTCTTGCCTTCGTTTTGGTCCTCTGCAAGATATCCGAGCAGCTCCGAATTCTCATTTTGCTCAGCTAATTTTTGTCTGAGTTTTTGAGTATCTGTCAACGGTTTTTCATCGTTGTAGGTACTGTATTTGTCTATAAGCTCCGCAGTTTCGGCATTGATACGTTTGGTCACCTTAGTGCGTTTTTTTGTAGTTTTTTCATCCGGTGAAACCTTTGTTTTTTCCATTTCGGGTTTTCGCTCGGACATATTGACGTTCAGGTCAACTTGATTCTGTTCTTTCGCTTCGCGAAGAATATCAAGTATATCCATTTTTGGTTTATTGCCCCTATTAATTGGCATTTATATTCACCCGCTTTATTTCTTTTAGGAATTACGCTGTTTTGCCGCCTCGAACATTACAATCGCTCCGGCATTGGAAACGTTTAACGAATTTACAGTACCGTACATTGGTATACCTGCGATGAAGTCGCTATCTTTTTTCAAAATATCGGATACTCCTTCGCCCTCGCTTCCAAGTATCAAAGCACACGCACCACGAAAGTCCTGCTCGTAATAAGGCTTTCCGCCTGCTTCAACCGCCCAAATCCAAACTCCGTTTTCTTTTAAAGTTTTAACGGTATTAGAGAGGTTTGCAACACGCGCAATAGGCATTGCAAATACCGCACCTGCGCTTGATTTGGCAACCGTACCATTTACACCGACGGCGCGACGTTTGGGTATAATCACACCGTTTACTCCGGCACAGTTAGCACTTCGTATAAGTGCTCCGAGATTGTGAGGGTCGTTAATCGAATCACAAATGAGAAAAAATGGTTTTTCGCCTTTTTGCTCGACCAATTCAAGAAGTTCTTCAACAGTAAGATAATCAGTCTCGGCAGCGACGGCAATAACACCCTGGTGCGCTGCACCGTTAGCTAATTTATCCAATTTGCGCGAATCGGTTTCGACAATAGGTATACGTTTTTCGTTTGCTTTTGCACGTATCTTTGCCACAACGCCCTCGGCAGGTTCATTACGTAAATATATCCTATCGACTGTTCTGTCACTCCGTAGTAATTCCATGACGGCGTTTCTGCCGATGAACAAACCTTCGGGTGCCGTTTCGAACCTATTGAGTTTATCGTTTTTCATAGGCAAAAACTCCCATAATCATAATCGATTAATTATAACACAACAAAGCCAAAGTGTCAATCACAAAGGGTCGCTTTTAAAAACTTTATTTAACAAATTTATAACTTATATTTTATTCATATTGCACCAATAAACTCCTATAGATGCGATACAAAGACAGGCAAAAATTATTATATTGAAAAACAAAAACAGCCATGCCTTAGCACGACTGTTTACATGTGAAAATAGACGAATTTAACTTCTGTAAGTTACGCCGCCAATATTAACATTGGCATTATA
>JAZRUB010000120.1:0-10295 GCA_045652305.1 Eubacteriales bacterium | reverse complement strand
CGAAGCAAACCTTCGTCTTGTTGTAAGTATTGCGAAGAGATATGTAAACCGCGGTATGTTTTTCCTTGACTTGATTCAAGAGGGTAACTTAGGTCTTATGAAAGCTGCCGAAAAGTTCGACTACGGCAAGGGATTTAAGTTCTCGACCTATGCTACTTGGTGGATAAGACAGGCTATCACCCGTGCTATTGCCGACCAAGCAAGAACTATACGTATTCCCGTTCACATGGTTGAAACAATTAATAAGGTTCTTCGTGTTTCTCGTCAACTTTTGCAAGAAAAGGGAAGAGACCCGCTTGATGAGGAAATCGCAAAGGAAATGGATTTGCCTGTTGAAAAGGTAAGAGATATTCTAAAAATTGCTCAAGAACCCGTTTCGCTTGAAATGCCTATCGGCGAGGAAGAAGATTCTCATTTAGGCGATTTTATCGCGGATGACAATACACCTGCGCCTGCAGATGCCGCATCTTATCAGATGCTTCGCGAACATCTTTTAGAGGTTCTTCATACCCTCACACCTCGTGAAGAAGCGGTGCTTAAGCTGCGTTTCGGACTTGAAGACGGCAGACCTCGCACTTTGGAAGAAGTGGGCAAGGTGTTCGACATTACCCGTGAACGTATCCGTCAGATAGAGGCGAAAGCATTGCGTAAACTTCGCCACCCGAGCAGGTCTAAAAAACTAAAGGATTATCTCGAATAGGATTGAAAGGCTTTTATAAATGAAATCACAACTTGAAACTATAAAAACAACTGCCGTGGCAGAAATTGCCGCCGCAGAAACCTCGCTTGAGGAAATAAGAATTAAATACCTCGGAAAGAAAGGCGCTTTGACCGCCATTTTGCGTGGCATGGGCTCTCTTTCTCCCGAAGAACGCCCGATTATCGGTGCGATTGCAAACGAGGTAAGAAACTGTATCGAAGAAGCTTTGGAAGTGCGCGGAGCGGAACTTAAAAAACTTGCTCTTGCAAAGAGCCTTGTCGATGAAAAATTAGACGTTACCTATAACGCAGTTACTCCCACTGCAGGTCATATTCACCCTATAACTCGTGCGCTTGAACGTATGACCGAAATTTTCATTGATATGGGATTCTCGGTTGCAGAGGGTCCTGAGGTTGAAACCGTTACAAATAACTTCGATGCACTTAACGCACCTGCCGACCACCCTTCGCGTGATTTTCAGGATACGTTTTACATCACCGAATCCACGCTTCTTCGTACCCAAACTTCACCTGTTCAGATACGCGCTATGCGCGGTATGACACCGCCTATCCGTATAATCTCTCCCGGTAGAGTTTACAGAAGCGACGTTGCCGATGCATCTCACTCGCCTATGTTCCATCAGTTAGAGGGACTTGTTGTTGACAAGGGAATTACTATGGGCGACTTGAAGGGTATCCTTTCTCAATTTGCAAAAACTATGTTCGGACCCGAAACAAAAACACGTTTCCGTCCCCACAATTTCCCGTTTACCGAACCCTCTGCAGAAGTTGACGTTTCTTGCTTTGTATGTGGCGGTAAGGGATGCCGCTTGTGTAAAGGCGAAGGCTGGATGGAAATACTCGGTTCGGGTATGGTTCATCCCGAAGTTCTCCGCGCGGGCGGTATAGACCCTGACGTTTATACAGGCTTTGCATTCGGAATGGGTGTTGAACGTGTCGCAATGGTTATGTCGGGCATCGACGACCTTCGTCTTTTGTTCGAAAACGATACCCGTTTCTTGAAACAATTTTAATTAAGCGGAGGAACAGTAAATGGAAGTATCACTTAATTGGTTAAAAGATTATGTAAACATACCCGAGGACATAAAAAACTTCTGCGATGCTATGACTATGACCGGCACGAAAGTTGAGGGTTACAAGGTTCTCGGCAACGATATAGAAAATGTTGTGGTCGGCAAAATTATGTCAACCGAACCGCACCCCGATTCCGACCATTTGATTATATGTCAGGTTGACGTCGGCAGGGAAGAAAAATTACAAATTGTCACCGGTGCACAGAATATAAAAGCAGGCGACGTTGTGCCTGTTTGTCTTGACGGCGCAAAACTCCCCGGCGGCAAAACTATCAAGAACGGAAAACTTCGCGGAGTACCTTCGCAAGGTATGCTTTGTTCACTTTCTGAACTTGGTTTGTCTGTCAATGATTTCCCGTATGCAATCGAAGACGGTATATTCGTTCTAGAGGAAGATTGCAAACTTGGCGACGATATACGCGACGTATGTAAGATTAACGATACGATTGTTGAATTTGAACTCACTTTCAACCGTCCCGACTGCCTTTCTTATATCGGTATAGCACGTGAAGCAGCAGCAACGTTTGGCGAGAAAACAACATTGCCCGAACCCGTTGTTGCAGAAGTTTCGGGCGAAAAGGTATCTGATTATATCAAGGTTAATGTAATCAATAAAGAACTTTGCCCCAGATATACCGCAAGAGTTGTTAAGAATGTCAAAATCGGACCTTCTCCGCTTTGGCTTCGCGCAAAACTCCGCGCGGCAGGTGTAAGACCTATAAATAATATCGTTGACATTACCAACTTCGTTATGCTTGAATACGGCCAACCTATGCACGCTTTTGACTATGAATATATCAAGAGTCGTGAAATTAATGTCCGCAACGCTAACGAGGGCGAAGAAATTGTTACTCTTGACGGTGTAACACGTAAACTCACTCCCGAAATGTTGGTTATTGCCGACGGTAGCCGTGCAGTTGCGCTTGCAGGTGTAATGGGTGGCGAAAACAGCGAAATTACCGATAATACCGTTACCGTTGTATTCGAAAGTGCAAACTTTGCGCGTGAAAATATACGTAAAACTTCTAAAGCGGTGGGTTTACGTACAGACAGCTCTGCGAAATTCGAAAAAGGCTTACCTGCTTGCAATACACTTCCTGCGGTTGACCGTGCGGCAGAATTAGTAAATATCTTAGGTTGCGGTGAAGTTGTCGAAGGCTATATTGATATCAACAATGCCGATATATCTGAACGCGTTGTTGCATACGACCGCGCAAGAGTAAATGCGCTTTTGGGTACCGCTATTTCCGATGAAGAAATGGATAAATTACTCGCTTCTGTCGAACTTGTTGCAGACGGAAAGGGTGGCCTTATTGTACCTCCTTATAGAAACGACATTATAAACACAGCAGATATTGCCGAAGAGGTTGTTCGTCTGTATGGCTTTGATAAAATTGAAGCTACTATGTTCAAGGGCGCTGCTGACCTTGGCGGCAGAACTCCTCACGAAGCGTTCCGTTACCGTATAAACGATGCAATGGCAGGTTTAGGTTATTGCGAAAGTTGTACGTATTCGTTCGTTTCTCCAAAATCGCTTGATAAAATCAACGTTCCTGCTGATAGCAATTTGCGTGATTTTATCCGCTTGATTAATCCGCTTGGCGAAGATACTTCGGTTATGCGTACTCATCCGTTGCCCTCAATGCTTGAGGTTTTGGAAAGAAACGTCAACCGCAAGGTTGAAAAGTGCCGTATTTCCGAAATAATGACACTTTATTTCCGCGACGGCGACCTTTCTAACGAGAAAAAATCGCTCTGCTTTGCGTTTACACCCGATTGCGGTGGTTTCTATGAATTAAAAGCAGATGCTGAAGCATTGTTCACAAGACTTAATATTTGTCAACGTGAATACATTGCAATCTCAGATGACCCCTCTTTCCACCCCGGACGTTGCGCGGACATTAAGGTCGGCAATAACGTAATCGGCAGACTTGGCGAGGTTCATCCTCTTGTTTGCGAAAATTACGACCTTCCCAAGGGTGTATGTGCGGCAATCATTTCTACGGAATCGCTTTTCGGTGCTGTTAAGAACGAACGCGGATACATTCCGTTGCCTATATATCCTGCAATGGAAAGAGATATTGCGCTTATTTGTGATAAAGATCATGAAGTTGGCAAACTTTTGTCCGATATCCGTTCTTATGCAGGAAAATCTCTTGAAGATGCGTTTGTATTTGACGTATATCGCGGTAAGGGTGTAGAAGACGGTAAGAAGAGCGTCGCTGTACGTTTGGTATCCCGCCTTGCAGATAAAACACTTACAGACGAAGATGCCGAAGCAGGCGTAAAAAAGATATTGAAAAAACTCGAAAAAGAACAAGGAATCGTACTTCGTTCTTAATTTCCAAAAAACACTTGCAAAGAACAAAAGTTTGGTGTATAATAATAAAAACCGCTATCTGAAACATCGGTCAAGGAGGGTTGAAAATGCTTGATAAAAGCAAAAAAACGGTAGACAACAAACAGAAAACCTTGATGTTTCCCATTAAGGAACAGCATAGAGAGGCATTGCGCGAAAAATTGCAAAGCGTTTATGAATCATTGGTAGAAAAGGGATACAATCCCATTAACCAAATTGTTGGTTATATTATTTCGGAGGACCCGACATATATCACCAACTATAATAACTCTCGTGCTATTATCTCCAAGATAGACCGTGATGAATTACTCCGTACGCTTGTAGAGGATTTCATCGATACGGATGGCAAGAAGAAAGGTTGATTTTCTTATTATGAAGACGCTCATGTACAAAGGCAAACCCCTTGTGCGTCAAGGTAGGTTTGTGTTTTACGGCTATCCCGATGATAAATATATTCTTTTTATGAATATTTTGGAAGCCAAAAAAGTAGGCGACATCGAAGTTGCCACAAAAGTGCTTGTTCAGATTCAAGATACCGATGAAGATATTTCTTTTAACGATAAGGTTATTAAGCAATGTGAAAAGAAGAATTTTTACGACGCTTTCGACATTGGTACCATTTGGCTCGAACGTGCATTGAAACAAAAATAATTCAATCCGATTTTAACAAAAAAACGTCCTACATGGGCGTTTTTTTCTTTCATATTATATAAAATGTTTTAAAAAAGTGGTTGAAAAAAGGGCGTGATTGTGTTATTATAGAAACTTGAGGTACTATTATGAAATACGATTATGTTTTTTGGGATTGGAACGGCACTTTGTTTGATGATGCGGTGTCGTCGTGGCACGCTGTAAACGATATGTTGTCGGCAAGAAAATTGCCTTTGATTACGTTTGATGAGTATCGTGAATACGTAGATGTTCCGATAATCCGTTTTTATGAAAAAGTAATGGACGTATCAAAGGAATCAATGGAAGATTTGTCCGTTGAGTTTCATTCGTTATGTTCCAAACATTTTTCGGGAAGTCCGCTGTCTGACGGTGCAGAAGCTTTGCTGAAACTGTTTAAAGATAACGGAGTTAAGCAGTATATATTTTCTTCCAGTCGTATAGATGCTATCATTCCTAAACTTACACACTTTGGAATAGATAAATACTTCGATTCTGTTCTTGGTGCAGATGACTGCTATGCAGGAAGTAAAATCGAACGCACCGAGAATTTTATCAAAAATAATTGTATCTCACCGAATAGAGTTGTGTTTATAGGCGACATGGTTCACGATAGTGAGGTTGCAACAATTATTGGTTCGGATTGTATACTCGTATCAAGCGGACACCAATCCGAAGAAAAATTAATTAGAACGGGCAGGGAGGTAGTACCCACCCTGTCGGCACTTTTGAATAAATTTACGCATGAGGGCTTGTTATGAGAAAAATCGGTTTTGACTGTGAAAAATACGTGGAGCTTCAAACACGTCATATAAGAGAACGTATCGATAAATTCGGGGGTAAATTATATCTCGAGTTTGGCGGTAAATTGTTTGACGACTATCATGCGTCGCGTGTACTTCCCGGATTCAAACCCGGAATCAAGATAGATATGCTGACCGAGCTTAAGGATGAAGCAGAAATAGTTATCGTTATAAGCAGCAGCGATATCGAGAAAAACAAGGTTCGCGGTGACTTGGGTATCACCTATGACCAAGACGTACTTCGTCTTATAGATGCGTTCCGTTCGTGCGGACTGTATGTTGGAAGTGTTGTGCTTACACAATATAACTCTCAACCTGCCGTTGTCGCTTTCCAAAAACGGCTTGAGAACCTTGGCGTAACTACATATAAGCATTATCCCATTGAGGGATATCCCTCTAATGTAAAGCTTATAGTAAGCGAGCAGGGATATGGCAGAAACGAATTTATCCAGACCACCAGACGTCTTGTTGTTTTGACCGCGCCCGGTCCGGGAAGCGGAAAAATGGCAACTTGTTTGTCACAGCTTTATCACGAACATATGCGCGGAGTTAAAGCAGGATATGCTAAATTCGAAACCTTCCCGATATGGAATCTTCCGCTTAATCACCCCGTAAATATCGCGTATGAAGCGGCAACTGCCGACCTTGATGACCTTAACTGTATAGACCCGTTCCATTTGGAAGCATACGGTTTGCAAACCGTCAATTATAACCGCGACGTTGAAATTTTCCCTGTTTTAAAGGCGATATTCCAACGTATATATGGCGAATCACCCTATAAGTCGCCTACCGATATGGGTGTTAATATGGCAGGTAACGCAATTTGCGATGACGAAGCATGCCGTGATGCCGCAAAGCAAGAAATCATCAGACGGTATTACGAGGCTCAGTGTCAGCAACGTAAAGGTTTTGGCGACGGTTCTACTGTTCAAAAGATAGAAATTCTAATGAGCCAATGTGGAATATCGCAAGACGATAGGGCGGTTATGGTAGAAGCAAATAAACGTGCCGAGGAAACAAACGGCCCTGCTGCCGCAATTGAATTGCCTGACGGTAGAATAATAACCGGAAAAACAAGTTCGCTTTTGGGCGCTTCGAGCGCAATGCTTTTAAATGCCTTGAAAGCATTGGCGGGAATAGATAAAGAAGTATATCTCATGTCACCTGAGGTTATAGAGCCTATTCAGGCACTTAAAATGCAACACCTTGGCAACCAAAACCCGAGACTGCATACCGATGAGATATTGATTGCGCTTTCGGTTTGTGCAGTAACCGACGAAAAAGCAAAACTTGCGCTTGACCAACTTAAAAAACTTTCGGGTTGTGAAATGCATTCATCAGTTATGCTTTCTCAGGTAGACGAAAAGCTACTTAAAAAACTCGGAATCAACCTAACCTGCGAACCGCAGTATCAGACGAAGAAATTATTTCACTCATGATTAAAATTACCGATATGTTCACTACCGCCGGAATGGCGCGTAAACTAAAAATTAATGGTGAACTTCCTACAACCTCTTCTTTGTATAAAAGTTTTCTAAAAATGGCATGGCCAGCAATGGTCGAGTCGATACTTATGAGCTTGGTAAATATCATCGACTCGATTATGGTTTCGGAGGTTGGCATTGAAGCAGTTGCGGCAGTAGGATTGACTACTCAGCCTCGTATGATTTTCTATGCGGTTTTCTTTGCGTTGAGTATTGCCGTTACAACAATCGTTTCCAGACGTAAAGGACAGGGCGACAGGGAAGGTGCGAATGCCACCTTGGCACAGTCGTTGGGATTGGTAACCGTTCTTGCAGTTGTTCTCTGCGGTGCAGCTATTATAGTTGCAGAACCGTTGCTGAACTTTGCAGGCGCTAACGAAGATACGCTTGAATATTCGCTTGTATATTTCCGCATAACGATGATTGGGCTTATGTTCACTTCTTTCGGTATGATAATTAACGCTGCACAACGAGCAAGCGGCAATACCGAAATATCAATGCGCACTAACGTCGTTGCCAACGTAACAAATATTGTCTTTAACGCACTTCTCATCAACGGTATATGGATATTCCCGGAAATGGGTGTTAAAGGTGCAGCTATTGCAACTTTGATAGGCAATATTGCTTCATTTGCTATGAGTGTATTTTCTCTCATTGGCAAAGACAAGTATCTAAAATTCGATATCAAAGGTATGTTCACTTGGAAAAAGCATTTGCTCTCCACAATCGGCACGGTTTCGCTTGGTGCTGGAACCGAGCAGATATTTATGAGAATCGGGTTCTTTGTTTATGCAAAGCTCGTTGCAGACTTAGGTACCGCTGAATATGCTACCCACATCATTGCAATGAATATAACGACGGTATCTTTCGCTTGCGGTGACGGCTTGAGCGTTGCGGCAAGTGCGCTTATCGGTCAAAATCTTGGTAAATCTCGTCCGGATTTGGCAACTTTGTATACCAAAGTTGGACAACGTATCGGGGTGATTATATCAGGTATATTAATTCTGTTAATGATATTTGCAGGCGGATGGATGGTTGCGCTGTTTGCCGACCCAGGGGAAGAACATTACTTATACGTCATCGAAAACGGGCGTATACTTACGTATTATATAGCCTTGGTTTCTCCGGGACAAATATCGCAGGTTATATATAACGGTGCGCTCAGAGGTGCAGGCGATACAAAATATGTAGCGCTGACTTCTGCAATTTCCATAGGCGCTGTACGTCCCATTACTGCGTACATTTTCTGTTATCCGCTTGGATTGAGTCTGTTTGGCGCTTGGATAAGTCTTTTGATTGACCAATATATGCGATTAGCTTTTTCAATGCATCGCTTCATTAGCGGAGTATGGCAAAAAATAAATGTTTAGAGGTGTGTTATGACTGTTAAAGAAGCTTTGCTTAAAATAGAAAAATTCGAAAATTCAAATTCTGCACTTAATCATGCGGCAGGTATTCTTTATTATGATGGCGATACTGTCGCGCCCGAGGGAAGTGTAGAAATCCGTTCCCTTACCCTTGGCGAAATTTCTCGCATGAGTTATGAATTAATCACTGCACCTGACTTTATTGAAGCATTAGAAACGCTTAATGCAAATAAAGATGAACTTTCGGAAATAGATAAACGCAAAGTTTCCGAGCTTTACAGAGAATACGATAATACAAGAAAAATACCCATGCAGGAGATGGTTGACTTTAATATCCACCTTTCTGAATCATCTGCCGTATGGCACAAAGCAAAAGAAAATAACGACTTTGCTTCTTTTGAACCTTATCTTCAAAAGACTTTTGACACGTTAAAAAGATTCGCATCGTACACAAACCCCGATAAAGCCCCGTATGATGTCTGCCTTGATAAATACGAACGTGGTCTGACACAAGAAAAATGCGATAAGTTTTTCTCGGCGTTAAGGTCTAAGCTTGTACCGCTTATTACACGTGTGTGTGAGGCAAAGCAGATAGACGATTCGCTTTTGAAGAAGAATTATCCGAAAGCGCAACAAGAAAAATTTACCGAGTATCTTGTTGACGTAATGGATATCGACCGTAACCATTTCGCAGTAGGGGAAACAGAGCATCCCTTTACAATAAGCTTCACGGGCAAGGATGTTCGTATAACAACCCACTATTATGAAGATAACCTTGCAAGCTCACTTTATAGCGTGGTTCACGAATGCGGTCATGCCTTGTATGATATGAACTCTATGCCCGAACTCTTCCGCACCTCTCTTGAAGGCGGCGTTTCTATGGCAATTCATGAGAGCCAATCTCGCTTTTACGAAAATATTATCGGCAGAAGCCGTGCTTTTTGTGAATTGATATTGCCGTTCCTTAAAAATGAATTCCCCGAACAATTAAACGGTGTTGACGAAGATAACTTTTATCGCATGATTAACCGTTCGGAACCGTCACTTATCCGTACAGAAGCTGATGAACTTACTTATGCTTTGCACGTCATGGTGCGTTATGAACTCGAAAAGAAAATGATGTCGGGTGAAATAACCGCAAAAGAACTTCCTAATGAATGGAACCGACTATATAAAGAATATCTCGGCATTGATGTTCCCGACGATACACATGGCGTTCTTCAGGATAGTCACTGGTCTGATGGCGGTGTAGGTTATTTCCCGTCGTATGCACTCGGTTCTGCGTATGGAGCGCAGCTTATAAAAGAAATGAAAAAGGATATTGATGTCGATGCCGTCATAAAGAGTGGCAAACTGACCTTGATAAACGATTGGTTGCGTGAAAAGATTTGGAAATTCGGATGTTTGTACAATCCTGACGAGCTGTTTGAAAAGGTATGCGGAGAATTCGACCCGAATTGTTTTGTAGACTATCTCGAAAACAAGTTCACCGAGGTATATTCGATATGAGTTATCTTGTTGACGAATGTATTTTGGATTCGGGAGATAAAGTAATCATCCGCTGGTCCGACGGTACAGAAACCCGTGCTATTTATAAAGAAACCTATGGGTATAACCATTTCTTCGATGCAATACCCAAAGGTGAAACAGAAATACGACTTTCCAACCATTTCATGCGTTTGAAAGGCATACATGTAAGAAAAGATGAAGAATAATGGAATATATTGACCTTCATACACATTCAAACTGTTCTGACGGTTCGATGTCGCCTCGCGAGCTTGTTAAACATGCCTCGAAACGCGGTTTAAAAGCAATAGCCC
>JAZRUB010000119.1:0-2707 GCA_045652305.1 Eubacteriales bacterium | reverse complement strand
TTTATATCCTCCATAGGCACAACCTGAGCATATCCGCCACCTGCGGCACCGCCTTTGACACCGAAAACGGGGCCTAATGACGGTTCACGCAATGCGACAGTAACGTCCTTGCCGATGCGTTTTAGTCCATCGGCAAGTCCTATGGTAGTTGTGGTTTTTCCCTCTCCTGCAGGGGTAGGAGTTATTGCAGTAACAAGAATCAGTTTGCCATCCTCTTTTTTTGTTTCTTTAAGAAGCGACAAATCGACCTTTGCTTTATATTTGCCGTATTGCTCGATATACTTTTCATCAACATGAGCAGTTTTGGCAATTTCCATTATTGGCTTAAGTTTGCAACTTTGCGCGATTTCAATATCGGATTTATATTGCATAATCTTACTCCTAATTACTTAAAGTAACGTACTGCTGCTTCGAACATTTTGATATCGTATTCACCGGGAACGTTCTTATACAAGCCAGAGCCTATACGTTCGCTATGTCCCATTTTACCGAATACTCTGCCATCGGGCGAGGTGATACCTTCAACAGCACAAATAGAGCCGTTGGGGTTGTAATGAACGTCACCCGTTGCTTTATCGGCAAAATCAACGTACTGGGTTGCTATCTGACCGTTATCAGCAAGTTTTTGGATAAATTCCTCGCTTGCCAAGAATCTACCTTCGCCATGAGAGATGGGAACATTATAAACGTCGCCTACGTTGGTTAATGCAAGCCAAGGAGATTTATTGGATGCAACGCGAGTACGAACTATACGCGATTGGTGGCGCGCAATAGTATTGAAAGTAAGTGTCGGGCAGTTTTCATCGGTATCGATAATCTTACCGTAAGGAACCAAGCCGAGTTTGATAAGCGCCTGGAAGCCGTTACAAATACCGCACATCAAGCCGTCACGATTCTCTAACAAATCGGTAACGCCGTCTTTAATAGCGGCATTGCGGAAGAATGCGGTTATAAACTTCGCACTTCCGTCAGGCTCGTCACCGCCAGAGAATCCACCGGGGATGAATATCATTTGAGCGGATTTGAGTTCGTTTGCAAAGGTTTCGATACTCTTTGCGATACCGTTTGCGGTACGGTTATTAATTACGATTATCTGAGGTTCTGCGCCTGCATCTCTAACTGCTTTTGCAGAGTCAAATTCACAGTTAGTTCCGGGGAACGCAGGGATTATAACCTTGGGTTTTGCGCATTTTACCGCAGGTGCAACGCGAGTTGTTGCCTCGTAATTGAACGTAGGTAAATCGGTTGCGCTGTCGGGAATGTTACAACTATAAACGCTTTCGAGCTTATCTTCATATTCCGAAAGCATTTTATTGAGGTCGTAAGATTCGTTACCCTTGCTGATTACATAATCTGCAGTTACGGTACCGAGTTCAATACCACAGTCAACATCGCTCGAAACTTCGATTACGAAAGAACCATAATCGGTGTCGAATATATCGGACATCGAAACTTTGTCATTATACTTAAAGCCAAGCATATTACCGAAGCACATCTTCATTACAGATGCGGCAACACCGCCGATTCCGACAGTATAACAAGCAACTACCTTGCCCGAACGCATAAGCGAAGTTACTTTATTAAAGTTTTCGATAAGCGATTCAACTTTGGGAAGTCCGTCATTGCCATAAACCGGTTTAAGAAGTACGACCTTGTTGCCCGCCTTTTTGAATTCGGGCGATATAACGTCGGAAGTCTTGCCGGTAGTAACAGCAAAAGACACGAGTGTGGGAGGAACGTGGATATCCTCGAACGAGCCGGACATAGAGTCCTTACCGCCGATAGAACCGATACCGAGTTCCATTTGTGCGCGATATGCGCCCAAAAGTGCCGCCATGGGTTTACCCCAGCGTTTGGAGTCTTTACCCAAGCGTTCAAAATATTCTTGGAATGTAAGGTATACGTCTTTATATTCTGCGCCTGTTGCGATAAGTTTAGCAACAGATTCTACAACGGCAAGGTATGCGCCATGGTAGGGACTCTTTTCGGAAATGAAAGGATTATAACCCCAAGACATGAACGAGCAATCGTCGGTATGTTTCTTTTCAACCGATATCTTTTGTACCATTGCCTGAATAGGAGTATGCTTATATTTTCCGCCGAACGGCATAAGAACCGTACCTGCGCCTATGGTAGAGTCGAAGCGTCCAGAAAGTCCGCGACGTGAACATACATTCAAGTCAGTAGGAAGTTTTGCATATTCTTCAACAAATGTACCGAATGCATTGCGTTTTTCGGCAACGACGGGTTTTGCAACATCAACATCTATATGTTTATCTGCGCCGTTAGAATTAAGGAAATCACGGCTAATATCAACGATTTTATTACCGTTCCAATGCATAACAAGGCGGTTTTTATCGGTAACGGTTGCAACCTGAACTGCAGAAAGGTTTTCGGTTTCGGCAAGTTCCAAGAAACGGCAAACATCTTTTGCTTCTACAACAACCGCCATACGTTCTTGCGATTCGCTTATTGCCAATTCGGTACCGTCAAGTCCGTCATATTTTTTGGGAACAGCGTTCAAATCTATTTCCAAGCCGTCTGCAAGCTCGCCGATAGCGACAGACACACCGCCTGCGCCGAAGTCGTTGCAACGTTTGATAAGACGGCTTGCTTCGGGGTTACGGAACAAGCGTTGAAGTTTACGTTCTTCGGGTGCATTACCCTTTTGTACTTCTGCACCGCAGGTTTCAAGCGAAGAAGCGGT
>JAZRUB010000118.1:0-6417 GCA_045652305.1 Eubacteriales bacterium | reverse complement strand
CATCATAATAATTAACAGTAATCGTTTTACCCGGTTCGGAGGAAACTCTCGCTAATTTTTTTCTACCCAAGAGCGAATTAATCAACGAGCTTTTCCCAACATTGGAACGCCCAACAAACGCAACCTGAGGTGTTCCGCCCTTTATCAATTGCCACGGAAGCCCTGCGGTTATTTTTAAATCGGTTTTATGGAGGTTTAACCCTCCGAATGTCATTTCCATTTTAAGGATTTAACGCTATCTCGAATACTTCAGAAATGTGTTTTACAGGAATAAATTCAAGAGCGCTTTTTACCTCCGAATCAAATTGTGCAACATCAGATGCGTTTTCAAACGGTATAATCACTTTTTTAGCACCGCATTTGTATGCCGCCATCGACTTTTCTTTTAAGCCACCAATAGGAAGAACTCGTCCCGTCAGCGTAATTTCACCTGTCATGCATACGTCGCGTTTTACAGTTCTGCCGGTCAATTCGCTAACAAGCGCAGTTGCAATTGTTATACCGGCGGAAGGACCGTCTTTGGGAATTGCACCTTCGGGCACGTGAATATGTATATCAAGGTTTGAATAAAACGCTTCATCAACCTGCAACTCATCGAAATGTTTGCGAATATAACTCACAGCGGCACGTGCGCTTTCTTTCATAACATCGCCTAGATGACCGGTAAGTTCGAGCTTACCGGTGCCCTTCATAGAGCTACACTCAATTCTAAGCATATCGCCACCAAGAGACGTCCACGCAAGACCGTTAACAATACCAACTTCATCAGAGTCATATATCTTATCGGGGATGAATTTTTGAGGTCCGAGCATCTCACGCAAAGTAGCAACGGTTACATTGACCTTTTTAGCGCCCTCTACAACACGTTTAGCACTCTTGCGACACACCGATGCGATTTCACGTTCTAACCCTCTGACGCCATTCTCGCGCGTGTAAGAGGTGATAAGTTCACCAATAGCTTCGCTGGTTATTTTGCATTGAGACGCTTTAAGTCCATGTAACTTAAGTTGCTTTGGAACCAGGTGATTCTTTGCTATAGCGCGCTTTTCTTTATCGGAATAACTATCCATATTTATAACTTCAAGTCGGTCAAGCAAAGGCGCCGGGATAGTTTCTGTCGTGTTTGCGGTAGCAATAAACAAACACTCCGAAAGGTCAACTGGGATTTCAATAAAATTGTCGCGAAAAGCATTATTCTGCTCAACGTCCAAAACCTCTAACATAGCACTTGTAGGGTCGCCATGAGAATCCTTGGTAAGCTTATCCAATTCGTCAAACAAAATAACGGGATTAGAAGTCCCTGCAAGCTTCAAGGCATTAATAACTCTGCCGGGCATAGAACCGATATAAGTTCTTCTGTGTCCTCTAATCTCAGCCTCATCGCGAATGCCGCCAAGCGAAATTCGCGCAAATTCACGGTTGGTCGCTCTTGCAATAGACTTTGCAATAGAGGTTTTACCAACACCGGGAGGGCCTACAAAACACAGTATTTGACCTTTCAAATCAGGTTTTAACTGTTTTACCGAAAGGAATTCAAGTACACGTTCTTTAACCTTTTCTATTCCGTCGTGGTCCTTATCAAGAATCTTTTTAGCAACCTTGATATCAACCCTATCCTTGCTCTTTTTCCCCCAAGGAAGTTCAAGGCAGGTTTCTATGTAGTTACGAATAACCGTCGCTTCGGGTGTACCGAAAGGCATTTTAGACAGTTTTGCATTTTCAGCAAGTAGTTTTTCTTCAACATCTGCAGGAAGCTTAGCTTCTTTGATTTTGGAATAATATTCGTCGCCGTCTTCCATATCCTCGTTAGAACCATCTTCGCCGAGTTCATTCTTAATAACGCGCATTTGTTCGCGCAAGAACATATCGCGCTGTTGCTTTTGAAGATTGTGACGAACCTTTTGTTGAATCCCATTTTCGAGATTAAAAATACCTATATCTTTTTCAAATATTTCACAAAGTTTGCGAATGCGCTTGGTAGTATCATATTCCTCGAGCAACATTTTTCGTTCATCAAAATTAACGATAAAATTACTCGCAAGAAAATCCGCAATATGCGAGGAGTCGCGAAGTTTATTAACCTCTTCAACCACTTCTTCAGAAGGTTTTGATATATAATTCAAATACTCGGTAAAAACTTCAAGAAGTTCTTTGGTAGCGATACGTTCTTGCGTAAAAGACGATGTCCGTCTGGATTTACGCTCAAGTAACTCGCAACAAATCACTTCATCAGTTATTAATGTTTCTCCGCGATCTGCACGTCTTATACCTTCAACAACAACCTGTATTGCACCGTCATTTAATCTTGCAGTATGCAAAATACGGGCAACAACACCGGTTTTCATCAAATCGTTGGCTTTCGGTTCGGTAATCGCAGGGTCCTCCTGAGGAACCAAAAACAACGGTTCATCGTTGATTTCAGCGTCCTTCAAAGCGTTTATAGATATTTTTCTACCGATTTCAAAGCTTGCAGTCGTACCCGGAAATATAACAATACCGCGCAAAGCAATAGTATTTAACATTTGTTTTTCAGTGTCTAACATCAATTCCATATTTTCTCCGTTTATTTGCCAAGTGATGCCGCACCGATAATGCCGGCATCGTTGCCCAATTGAGCAACTTTAATAAGGGTTTTCTTTTCACAATGACGCGAATATTGTTCTCTTTCAACAATTTCGCGGATGGGGTTAATAAGTATATCGCCTTGCTTGGAAATACCACCGCCGATACTTAAAACCTCCGGCTGGAAAATATTTATAAAACTCGTTATTCCCGATGCAAGGTATTCAATGTATTCTTTATAAACATCATAAGCCGATTCATCGTTTTCAAGCATCGCATCAAAAACAGTTTTACCGTTAACTTTTTCTATATCCCCGCCGCAAATTTGCCACATTACGCTATTTTTATCTTCGAGCATCTTTGTTTTCGTTTGTTCAATCAAAGCGGTTGCAGATGCATAGGATTCAAGACAACCCTTTCTACCGCAAGGACAGTCTAAGCCATCTTTTACGATAACGATATGACCGAGCTCTGCGCCCGAAAAGTTAAATCCCGGATACACCTTGCCGTCGATAATAATACCACCGCCAACACCCGTGCCGATTGTAACAAAAAGCGAATTCTTATAGCCTTTTGCAGCACCGTACGTAGCTTCGCCTTTTGCTGCAGCATTGGCATCATTATCAATATAAATCTTCTTGATACCCGTTAATTCCGAAAGCTTAGCAGCAATCGGATAATTCAAAAACGGTAACGTAGATGCATAAATAATAATACCGCGCTCATTATCCGCACTACCAGGAGAAGCAACACCTGCGTATTCAATATCGTCCACAGTAAGTCCTGCTTCAAAAACAACTTTAAGGCATAACTGCGCCATATCTTTTATTATTCTATCGCCGTCTTCGTCACGCACGGTCGGACAGGTATCCTTAAAAAGAATATTGCCGTTATCATCGCATATACCGGCTTTTATAGACATCCCGCCCAAATCAATCCCAAGATAATACATTCTTAACTCCTAAACAGTTTTAAAGGCGCTCTGACTGTTCCAGTAATCTTTTTTCAAATTCTTCAGCTGTGTTATAACCCATTTTCTTTTGACGGTGATTCATCGCCGCAATTTCAATTATAACCGCAAGGTTACGACCGGGTTTGACAGGAACGGTTATTGAAGGTATCTTTATTCCTAAGATTTCGGTAAATTCAGAATCCAATCCAAAGCGGTCATAAAGCTTTCCCTGAACCCAGTTTTCAAAATTGATAATAAGGTCTATCTTTTCAGAATCTTTAACCGAACCCATACCGAAAATACGACGTACGTCAACTATACCAATACCACGCAATTCAATATAGTGTCTTATCAATTCGGGTGCACTACCAACTAAAGTAATAGCAGAAACCTTTTTAATCTCCACTGCATCGTCAGCTATCAGTCGGTGACCGCGCTTAACAAGTTCTATAGCAGTTTCGCTCTTGCCGATACCGCTGTCGCCGAGAATAAGTACGCCTTCGCCATACACTTCAACCAAAACCCCGTGTTGAGTAATACGCTCGGCCAAAGAAACACTAAGACCCGACGTGACCATTGCCATCAAAACAGAGGTAGGCGTAGAGCTCAAAAACAATGGCGTTTTACTTGCCTTTGCTTCCTCAATCATTTCAGGAAATACGGTTAACGATGTTGTAACAACAACCGCTTTTACGGAAAGCGAAAAGAAGTTTTTGAGCGATTCGCGTCTTTTAGATTCAGATAGCGATGCCAAATAACTATGTTCCATATTTCCGATAAGCTGTATACGCTCGTTTTCAAAGTTCGAAAAGAATCCCGCAAGAGGAAGTCCAGGACGGCTCAAATCCGAGCGAGAAACAAGGATTTCCTCGTAATTGTCGGGAACATATACAACCTCTAAATTATATATGTTTGCAACCTCGGATAATTTTATGCTATATGTCTTGCTTTGCATTTACAGCGCCCCCTGTTTGTTCGAAAGGCAAACCTTCACCGTTTTCCAACTTATTTATTAAGGTGCGATAAGTGAAATAACGTTCAAAATTCAAAGCGCCTAAGATTAGCAAGACGACAGTTATCGGAGCAACTATAGCAATAACCGATACAGCATTGCTTTCTCCAAACACATTTGTCCACAATTCAAAATACGCATTTAACATCCTGAAAAACGTGTTGCCTATAAACTTCAAGACGTTTAATAATTTGTTGAAGAGGCCAGCATTGTTAGAAATTTCATAGGTTGTCTCTATCAATCCTCTTCCCTCGTGTCCTACACGTTCAAGAAAACCGATTGCAAACGCTTGATATCCACAAACGACCGCACCACAAAGTGCAAAAAACAACATATATAACATTCGCCAAAAATAAGGCGTGGAATTCTTTTTGTAAACTTCTACAGAAGGCTGTATAGGTTCATCTTCTTTCGAAAAATAAACCCAATTACCCGATGTAACAAGTGGTTTTATATTACTCCTTGCAAGCGACTGGTAATATTCATCAGCTTTATCGCTTTTAGGAGAGACATCAAGATATTGTATAGAGTAGTAATACTTGCATTTTTCCGAAAAGTCGAATGAATATCTCGAATCATTCACATTAGTAAGCAGATATCCATTTTCGCCCATTGAATTAAGCCATTTTTCCTCACTTCTTTTCGAAAGGAAAATTTTAAAAAAGACCGTTTTCATATAATCGCCTCCTTATCGAAGTATTATATCGTATTTTATCATGATTGTCAATCTAAAACACAACAAACATTATTATAAAAAGCACTTGAAAATCAATATTTTGTATGTTATAATGTAACGCAATGAGATACGAAATATGGCCATACTAGCCGGGGAGTTAGCGGTGCCTTGTACCCACAAACCGCTGTAGTGGGGGTGAACACCCATCAAGGGCACAATTTGTGTCGCCGCGCCAAAAGAGCCTTGCCGAGAGGCGGGTCCTTACGCAATTCGCACCTGCGAATTATGTCAGGTGGGGAACCAAGCAGCATTAAGTAGACCTGCGGATGTGCCGTAAGGGTGCCTGTCTTGAGAGGCGATTTTGGTTTCCGGACGGAAGTTATGTTCGACATGGGATGTATGGTCATATTTCGTATCTCATAATTTGTAATTTCAGGAGGAATTTGTTTATGTATCTTTCTTTATATAGAAAGTGGCGTCCGCGTATTTTTGATGAAATTTGCGGACAAGAACACATCACCTCCATTTTAAAAAAGCAATGTGAGTCAAACAGAGTTTCTCACGCTTATCTATTCTGCGGCACACGCGGTACGGGTAAAACTTCGTCGGCAAAAATACTTGCAAAAGCAGTCAACTGCGAAAATCCGATTAACGGCAATCCCTGTAACCAATGCTCTTCTTGCAAAGCTATTGATTCAGGTAGCGCAACAGACGTTTTGGAAATTGATGCAGCTAGTAATAACAGAGTTGACAACGTTCGTGATTTACGTGACGAGGTTGTATACCCGCCCTCAGTTCTCAAAAAACGTGTTTATATAATCGACGAAGTTCACATGTTGACAGACAGTGCTTTTAACGCCTTGCTAAAAACGCTCGAGGAACCGCCTGAATACGTTGTTTTTATTCTCGCTACAACAGAAATCAATGAACTTCCCCCGACCATCATTTCAAGATGTATCCGTTTCGATTTTTCAAGAATTGATGCCAATGCAGTATGCAAAAGACTCTCATACGTTGCCGACCAAGAGAATATTCAACTTGCCGAAGGCTCCGCTGAACTTTTAGCCCAACTTGCTGATGGTTCTATGAGAGATGCTTTATCACTTTTAGAAGCATGTTCTAACGGCACAGTTGGTGCACTAACTGCCACTTCCATACGCAACGTGTTAGGTCTTGCAGGCGACGAAGTGATATATTCACTTTTACATGCAATCG
>JAZRUB010000117.1:0-3799 GCA_045652305.1 Eubacteriales bacterium | reverse complement strand
AACCGACGAAATGATAGAAATTTACAAGAAATTTTAGGGATTGGAAATGTTAAAAAGAACGTTTGCTGTGATTTTAATAACAGTTATACTTCTTTCTGCCGTACTTTCGGCAGGGAGCGCTCTTTTTGCGCAAAAATCACCGTTTGAACAATTTGACAAAGAGCGCGAAACCTCGCTTGAAGGTGCACTAAGCATTGATGTCGAAGATAAAAAAAGCGAATCGGCAACAATAAGCGATTCAAACCGTTATATCGTCAAGTTTAAAAACGAAATCGCGCTTTCTGAAATAGAAAGCATATTAAATAACGTCGAATTCCGTTTGCTTGCCGAAAGCGAACAGCGTTTATTTTCCATTGCGCTCGAAAATGATAGTTTTCTTGATAAATACGCAGACATAATAGATTATTCCGAACCCGATTTGATAAGAGAAGCTCTTGCCGTTACAGATGATGCCGTCACCATGCCCTCTTATGAGTCGCTCGGCATATATGACGCTTGGGACGTTACAAAAGGTTCTTCCGACGTTTTAGTAGCCGTTCTTGACACAGGTGTGCAACGCAACCACGAAGAGCTTATAGACGTAACCATTCTAAACGGTTACGATGCGGTGGGTCGCACTTCGGGAGTGCATGAGGACACATCGGGACACGGTACGGGTGTTATCGGCATTATAGCCGCTACGGCGAACAACAAAAAAGGTATTGCCGGTGTTTCTCACGGTGTTTCGATTCTTCCGATAAAGGTTTCGTCAAGCCACACCGCGATATATTCTTCGGATTTGATATCGGGCATACGCTTTGCTGCCGATGCAGGTGCAAAGATAATAAATATGTCGATTGGCGGATACTCTTCTTCCTATGCAGAACAGGAAGCGGTTAATTATGCCGTTTCCAAAGGCTGTATTCTTATTGCCGCGGCAGGTAACGGCGGTAACCGCTCGTATGCCGACCAAAAGAGTTATCCCGCATCTTACGACGGTGTTATTTCGGTTGCATCCTGTAACCAAGACGGCGAAAGAAGCAATTTTTCGCAATATAACGACTCGGTAGACGTTGCCGCGATTGGCGAAGCGATTACCATGCCCTACGTTGAAAACGGCGAATCGCTTTACCGTACCGACTCGGGCACAAGCTATTCCTGCGCTATTGTAAGCGGTATTGCCGCACTTGCGGTTTCGTATATTGATGACGGTGCACGATTCAACGGAGAGGAATTTTTATCGCTCATCGCAGAATCCTGCGGTTATGAAAGAAGTGTCGAATTTGGACACGGTATAATAAACGCAAAAAAGATAATCGACATGGTCAACCGTCCCATAATCACGGGTGTGCAAGGTGGAGGAAAATACTCCGAAAGCATACACATAGGTTTTAACCGCGGAAGCGCACTTTTAAACGGACAGCCTTTTACAGACGGCGATGCGATAATTAAAAACGGCAAATATACCCTTACCGTTTCCGATAACGGTATTACCAAAACGGTTTCATTTACGATTAATTACACTCCGCTTTCTTATGAATTCAAGGAGTTTGCAACATTTTCATACTTCTCGTTCAAGCGCGGAAGTGCGCTTTTAGACGGATTCCCTTACAAATCCGAAGAACGTATTTCTACATCGGGCAGGCATGAATTTGTCCTTTTTGAAGGCGAAGAAATCATAAAAAAAGAAATATATTTGCAATATTCGGTTCCTACCGTATACGGTGTGGAAAACGGAAAAACCTACACCGAGCCGATTCACATTAAAATTGTCGGTGACGGTGTTGCCGAGCTTGATGGCAATAAAATATACGGCGAAGTTACGGTTGCCGAAAACGGCAGGCACAGTCTTACCGTAAAAAGCGGTAACGGCGCAACCACTAAAACCTATAATTTCGTAATAAACTTTCCATACGGACAGTTTATCGATAACGATTACGCCTTGGCTTCTTCTGCGGTTGACGAGGATAACGGATATATCTGTCTTTACGGCGAATCGCTCGTCGGTGTTCGAATTTATAATATCGAATCACCCGAAAAATTTACACATTTTCTCCCGATTGGAGAAATATACAGTCACGCATTTACCGAGGATAAACTCTTGCTCTTCGGTGAAAAAGGTGTGACGGTAATAACCCGAGCAAACGCGTTGACTGCCGAAACGGCGATAGACAAGGTTATTTCTATAAAAGACGTTGACCTTTACCGTTTTGCAAACGGAATAGTTTATTGCTTTAATGATGACAGTTTGTTTTCGCTTGACATAGAAAGCGAAGAAGTTACGCTTGTAGCCGAATTGGGTATTGATTTCGAAAGCGCATATTATTCCGACGATACTTTACATCTTATATCCGATGGTATTCTTTTTGAGTACGACCTTAATAGCAACGAGTTGACCGAAACACTTATCGTCGGTATAGAAAACAAATCCATCTGTTTCGGAAACGGTTATATCGCAGTAGGAAACAGACTTATAAATATCACAAACAACGAAACCGTGCTTGAATTCGCATCAACCAAGGCGGTGAAGATAGAAAACAATTTACTTTTCACCGAAAGATGCATTATAGATATCGAATCGGGAAAAGAAATCGGCAGTTTTCCTTTTGATGTTTCGGACATCTTTTTCGGTGCTGATAGCGTTTATCTTTTTGGAATCGATAAAAAGTGCGCTATAATCAAAAGCGGTGCAGAAGGTGTCGCCGTTTACGGTGCGGCACAATGTATAGACAACGCTTTTTCTGCTACCGAAACGATAAACGATTACCGAAACGTACTGTTTTATGACAGATACAGCACACCCATATCGATTGCATCGGGAAAAGAAAACATATTTGTATTGTTTGAAAACAAAAATATGCTTTTCTCGCTTTCGATAAACGATTTGAGCGAGAAAACACCGTTGGCTTTACGTTTTTCACCCAAAGCGGTTTATTCTTCGGGCGACTATGTCATAGTTACGTTTAAATCTCTGCCCTACGTATATCTCGCGTTGGAAAACGATATTGCAAACGGCAGATATGTTTTGCTGCAAGACGTTTGCGATTCTGCATTTATATTGAACGATATTTTGTATTGCGCTTCAGGCGGAAAGCTTATTTCCTGCACGACAGACGATTATGTTGTTGCAGAAACAGAAATACTCGCAGACAAAGCAGTATCTGACGGAGAAAGCATATATGTTTTGAGCGGAAACGAACTTTCGGCATATAATTCCAACCTAACCGATATCGCCACAATAACCGTTGCCAAGGGTGATTTATCGGTAGGTAACGGTGTCTGTGTCGGAAATACGGCATATAGCTTTGACCTTACCGAAGAAATTGCAAAGTTTAACAGTAATGTTTTGGGTTTATCCAAAAATACAGTTACTACAAAAAACGGTGTTTACAACCTTGAAACCAACACATTTATCGGAAAAACGGGTGTAAAATCGGTTGAAAAATCCATTGTCGCTTCGGATAATTCGATTGTCGCTTTCGGTTTGGGCTTGATTTCTGTATGCTCGTTCCCCGATAAAGCCGAAATCACCGCCGAGCCTACTGTAAACGGCATCACAAACGGCAGTGTATATTTGGAAAGCGTAAAAATCGAATACGTACGCGGAATCGGTTTTCTTGACGGAAAACCCTTTAAATCGGGCGAAACCGCAATCGGCGCAGGTGCGCATATTTTCGAGGTTGCCCTCCCCTGCGGTCGAAACGTATCGGTGAATTTTACAATAGAAGCCAATATAGAAAAAATAGAGTTTCTTGTCAAAGACAAGGTCATGTCGGCAGGCGAAACTGTTACGCTTGACGTAAAATATCTTCCCGACGGC
>JAZRUB010000116.1:0-2509 GCA_045652305.1 Eubacteriales bacterium | reverse complement strand
ACCATTATGGAAGAAGGCACCGAACTTATCGGCAGACTCAACAACGGCGGCAAGCTTCCTATGATTACCTCTTGCTCGCCCGGTTGGATTAAATACTGCGAAGAATTCTATCCTGAATTTATCCCTAACCTTTCTTCCTGCAAATCTCCTCACGAAATGCTCGGCGCGGTTATCAAGACCTACTATGCAGAAAAAGCAGGTATCGACCCGAAAGATATTTACGTTGTTTCTGTAATGCCTTGTACCGCTAAGAAGTTCGAAGCAGGCAGAGAAGAACTCTCTGTAAACGGTTTGCAAGACGTTGATGCGGTTCTTACCGTTCGCGAACTTGCAAGAATGATAAAGAACGCAGGTATCGACTTCAAGCGTCTTCCTGATGAAGATTTCGATTCCATCCTCGGTGAATCCACAGGTGCAGGTGTCATCTTCGGTGCTACCGGCGGTGTTATGGAAGCTGCATTGCGTACCGTATACGAAGTTGTTACCGGCAAAACTCTTGACAACGTTGATTTCGCGTGTGTTCGCGGTACCGACGGTATCAAGGAAGCTGAAGTTGACCTTAATGGCAAGAAGGTTCGCGTAGCTGTAGCTCACGGCACAGGCAACGCTAAGGAACTTCTTGACATGATTAAGAAGGGCGAAAAGGAATACGAGTTTATTGAAATCATGGGCTGTCCCGGCGGATGTGTAACCGGCGGCGGTACACCTATCGTTGACGCTACCACACTTTCCTACATCGACCTCAAGACCGAACGTGCAAAAGCACTTTACGGCGAGGACGCAGGCAAAGCAAAGCGTAAATCCCATGAAAACGAAGAAGTTAAGACGCTTTATAAGGAATTCCTCGGCGAACCGAACTCCCACAAGGCTCACGAACTTCTCCATACTCACTATATTCCCAGACCTAAGTACATCAAGAAATAATTGATAAGAACTGCCGCAGACTTTATGTTTGCGGCAGTTTGTCATAAAAGGAAGAATTAAGTATATAATTAGAAAGGACTTGATATCTATGAAAAAGATTACTGCTGTTTTGTTGCTTTTGACATTATTTCTCGTTTCATGCGGTGAAACGTCAACCGATTTGTCAACCGATTCGCTCGATATAAGTTCTGCTTCTTCCGAAGAAAGCGCAATGTCGGAAGATAGTGATGTTTCCGAAGAAAGCAATATAATTGATGATTCTTCATTTGCTGACGTATCGACCGATGACGAAAAAAATTCATGCAAAATACATTACGACTGGCATACTCAAAACGAAAAGATATTTGAAATTAAGGGCGAAAAGGCGGTTATACTTTACGATTTTATAAACGAACGCATGAAAGATGCGCCCGAACCGACCGAAGAACAGTTTAAAGGACATTTGGGAATCAAAGTCGAAGACGATACCGTACCGATAAATCAACCGCTTTCGATAATGTTTATCTTAGAAACGGGTTATCCGTATTATGACGTCTATCCCGACGGATTTGTCGTTTGGTCTCCGTCAAGCTATATGTCAAGTCAAAGATATAATATGCTCCCCGAAGATACTTTTGATAAAATTGTTGAGTTAGCAGAAATAGAATTATCGTAAGACTTGCAATGAATTTATAAAGAAATAATAAAAGAATCCACCTTTGGGTGATGCACCATAGTGAGAAAACGGTTTTGCGCTACCGCTTTGCCCCGAAACTTAGGCAAAAAGCCTTGAAATACGTACGTATTCCTTCGTTTTTTGCCGTCGTTTCATAACAAATCGCATACGCGCGAAACTGTAAAACACCTTAAAATCGAATAGTTTTGTTACAAGACAAAGAAAAAATCCGCGATAATACGAGCGTATATCGCGGATTTTTGATGCAGTATTGTGCAAAAATAACGGTTTTAAGGCGATTTATCACTATGGCGCATCGCCCTTTGGAGGTAATTGCCCTTTGTAGGTGGATTTTTCTTTTACGGTCGATAGAGTGACAATGTTGTTCGTTTGTTTAGCTATCTCTTTATAAAAAGTGACTATTGACAATATAATTCACAATGGGTAAAATTAACATAAATATTATGTCGAATTATGTTGGGTATATTTACGATATGATTAAGAACAGAAAAATCGAGATTTTTGTTATCGCGTTGATTTTGATAATACAGAGCTTGTATTTTGTATATATCGGCAACCAAAAGGCATATCTGCACATGGACGAGGCGTATTCGTTTGGACTTTCGTCATACGAGCAGGTGGAAATACAAGAACGTGACGACTTTTACAACACGTGGCATAATGCCGAATATTACCGCGACTATTTAATAGTTGACAGCGATGAACGTGGTGATTTTTCGCACGTTTACGAAAATCAAAAGAATGACGTTCATCCACCGTTTTACTATCTGCTGTTGCGTTTATTTATGGGGCTTTCGGTTGATAAATTTACGATGTGGGGCGGTTTGGCGCTTAACATCATAATTCATCTTTTTATCACCGTTTTAACATATCTCATTATTAAAAAACTGCTTAACGGCTGCACATACA
>JAZRUB010000115.1:0-6606 GCA_045652305.1 Eubacteriales bacterium | reverse complement strand
ATTTCAAAATGCCTCTCGTATCAACAAAAGAAATGTTTGAAAAAGCCTATAAGGGCGGTTATGCTATCGGTGCTTTCAATGTTAACAACATGGAAATCATCCAGGGTATCACCGAAGCAGCTAAAGAAGAAAACGCACCTCTTATTCTTCAGGTTTCTTCCGGCGCAAGAAAGTATGCTAACCATACCTACCTTGTAAAGCTCGTTGAAGCTGCAATTCAGGAAACCGGTCTTCCTATCGCTCTTCACCTTGACCACGGCGACACCTTCGAGCTTTGTAAGTCCTGCATCGACGGCGGCTTTACTTCCGTTATGATCGACGGTTCTCACCACAGCTTCGAGGATAACATCGCTCTTACCCGTCAGGTAGTTGAATATGCACACGCTCACGGCGTTTCTGTTGAAGGTGAGCTTGGCAGACTTGCAGGTATCGAAGATGCAGTTAACGTTTCCGAAAAGGACGCTTCCTACACCGATCCCGATCAGGTTCAGGAATTCGTAGAGAAGACCGGCGTTGACTCTCTTGCAATCGCAATCGGTACTTCCCACGGCGCATACAAGTTCAAGCCCGGCCAGAAGCCCCAGCTCCGTTTCGACATTCTCGAAGAAGTTGAAAAGAGACTTCCCGGCTTCCCCATCGTTCTTCACGGTGCTTCCTCTGTAATTCCCGAATACGTTAACATTATCAATGCTAACGGCGGTAGAATGCCCGACGCTATCGGTATTCCCGAAGATATGCTCCGCAAGGCAGCTTCTATGGCAGTTTGTAAGATTAACATCGACTCCGACCTCCGTCTTGCAATGGCCGCTGCTATCCGCGAACACTTCGCTCAGAGCCCCGAACACTTCGACCCCAGACAATACTTGAGCCCTGCACGTGCTAACATCAAAACTCTTGTTAAGCACAAGCTCGTTAACGTTCTCGGCTGCAACGGCAAGGCATAAAAAACGTTTATTCGACCTGCGGAGTTTAACGCTCCGCAGGTTTTTTATCAACCTATGATTAAGAGGTATCTATGTACAATACCATACTTTTTGTCCTTGACGGTACTTTGACCGATCCCGGCGAGGGCATAACTAACTCGGTAGCATATGCACTTTCCCGATTTGGAATCGATGTTTCCGACCGACGTGAACTCTATTGCTTTATCGGTCCTCCTCTGGTCGATTCCTTTATGAAGTATTACGGTTTTAGCGAAAAACAGGCAAACGATGCGGTTGTTTTTTACCGTGAGTATTTCAAGGACAGAGGGATATATGAAAACGAGATTTACGACGGTATTTCCACGATACTCGCCGAACTGAAAAAACGAAAAAAAACAATCGCACTTGCAACAAGCAAACCCGAAGTTTTTGCACGTGATATACTGCACCATTTTAACATTGACGATTATTTCGATTTTATAGGC
Organism: Eubacteriales bacterium; assembly: GCA_045652305.1. GTDB lineage: Bacteria > Bacillota > Clostridia > Oscillospirales > CAG-382 > Coliplasma. The sequence continues at coordinate 5,198 of JAZRUB010000115.1, read as the reverse complement.
GGTGCGACGCTTGACGGTACGCGCTCAAAAAAAGGTGATGTAATCTCTTATGTTTTGGATTCGTTAGCAACCGACGATGCACGAACTGTTGTCATGGTAGGCGACAGAGCGCAGGACATAAACGGAGCAAAACAAAACTCCGTTGACTCGATAGGCGTTCTTTTCGGCTACGGAAGTTTTGAGGAATTGACCTCTGCAGGCGCGACATATATCGCCGAAACGGTTGATGATATATTAAAATATGTATAAAAAACCCTCCTATGAATAGGAGGGTTTTTTGTGTTTACTTAATCAAATAATTGCCAAGGCATGCACGCTTTATAAGAACGTAATCGGTAACGTCTAAAGCATCTTTTCCGCTTAAACAACCTGCTTGATAATACACACCTTCAAGCGGATAGGTTCCAAGGAAATAACGCTTAACAAGTACATAGTCTTGAACCGCCACCGTACCGTCGCTGTCAACGTCACCTTTTATAAGCACAGTCGCGGCATAATAGGTCTTGCCGTTTTCGGTGACCTTTATTTTGCAACCCGTGCCTACCAATTCGGTGCCTTTAAGCTCGGTACCCGAGGGTGAAACTACAGAAACCGTACCCTTAAAGCATCTAAGCAAATCAGAGGTTTTTGTATTCAGCGAAACACCGTAAAGTATATTGTTGGTTATTTTTAGTTTGGAATCGGTTATTGCGAACTTTTCTTCGGTTTCTCCGTTTCCTCCGCCAACGGGTATTTTGCCGTTATTAGTAACATAATCGGCAGAGCAATAGCCCTTTAAAGTACCGTCTGTGCTTTCAACCAAATACCAGCCGTTATCAGCCTCGCCGACAATAATTATACTATCGCCGTTATTAAACTGACCGACAACCGCACCCGAAACAGGCGCATTGCGAACGTTAAGCTGAGTTGCTTTTACCGTGCCGGAATACAAAACTGTTATGTATTTAGAAGAAGAATATCCCGAAATAGAACTGCCGTCTTTGCTTGTACCGCTTACCTTGTACCAGCCGTCAACCGCTTCTCCTGAAATGACTATCTCCGCACCAAGCGGAAAAACACCCACGGAGGAATAACTGCCGCCTGCACCGCTTCTCACGTTTAGCTCAGCTGTGGTTCTTGCGCGGTAACCGATTTCTTCCTTTTCGGGGGTAGAACTTGTATCAGATTCCGCCCCTGAATTAAGAGTCGAGTCATCGCCTATCTTCGCATATCCTCTAACCGAATTTTTGTTGGTCTTAACGCCTATTATGTATTTCCAACCGTTTTCGGCATCTTTGACAACTGCGTATTTACTGCCCGAAAGCAATTTTCCGTAAGAAGTCGACGAAGTATTTGCTTCGGAATAAACGGTAATATCCTCGGATACCTCGCCATAGGTTACGGTGTAATTTTTATCAAGGACATATACGTATGACGAGCTTGCATAGCCCTCAATCGTTTTGCCGTTAGCGTCAACGCCCTTTACATTGTACCAAGCGCCTTCGGCATCACCGATGACTGTTACTTCCGTAAGGTACCGTAAAACCCCCAGACGTGAACCTGTTGACGAGGGTTGCGAACGTATGGTAAGTTCCTCGTATGCGCTTATAAGTGCGGAGTATTGAGGGTATTCCGAAGCGACAGTCAAATTAATCTTGCGCTCCATACCGCCTACCGCCTTTGCCGTTATAACGGCGCTGCCAAGCGATTTTGCGGTTATCACACCGTTTTGGTCGACAGTCGCGACAGCTTGATTGCTGCTTGTCCATGTGAGTTTGACATCAACCGCATCGGCAGGTGCAACGACGGTCCGCACCGTATATTTATCGCCGACTTTAACTGTTACGTTATCTTTTATAACCGAAATAATCGACACGTTACGTTTATTCAAATAAATATATTTGGTAAGTGCATAACCGCTTACCATAGTACCGTTACTTTTATATCCGCTTACTTTATAGAATTGATTTCCCTCAACGTCGGTATAAACTTTAGAATCTGTAACCTTTATTGCTTCACCCTGATTTATCCAACCGTTGTTCGTAGAAGTTTTAGATGCGGCGGAGTACACCGCAACGTTAGAATCAATTACAGTTGCGTTGCAGTCAACGTAAACTATACACGCCGCTTCTCTACCGTTGGCAAGAGTTGCGGTTATAAGCGTAGTACCGTGTGCAACAGCGGTGACTTTTCCGTTTTTATCAACCGTGGCAACCTCGGGCTTGTCGCTTTTCCAAGTAATGCTTGACGGTGTTTTGTCGGCAGGGTAAAACGCAAGCGGAACAGTATAGCTTTCACCGATTTCCAGCCACTTTCGTTCGGGCGTGGTGGTCAAAGCAACTATGCCGTCTTCATCGGGAGTAAGGTTATCATATTCGGCAAGTCCGTATTGCGTTATGAGGTTGCAAATCATGTTGACGTAACCGCTGTCACTGCAATAACCTGCGTTTACGATAGCCTGTGCGCATTTTTTATAGTCCTTTTCGCCAATAACTGCGGCATATTTCGATTCCTCGTAAAACAAGCGACTGTGTACCGAAACGCTTTCCGCCCAGTTTTCGTGTGCACGCCATGCCGAAACTGTATTGACGTGGCTGACACCTGCAGAAGTAAGAAAATCATCGTAAGATGCATAAAGCATAGAGGTAGTCTGGTCGTAGACCATACCCTCCCACGTGTTAAACGCCTTTATACCGAAAAGGTTGTGTCCACCTACGGGAAGCGAGTGTCTGCCCCATCCGCTTTCATAAATACCTTGCGCAAGAGTTACCGAAGCAAGTATATCGGTTTGATAATAATCGGCTCTTGCGAGCGAACCTATGGTTCTTAAAAAGTATTTTTGACCGGTGGTAAGATTCTGCGTTGACAAATCAACGGCAGCCGACGTATGTAACGGGAAAATGGCTGTCGTTGCTAACATAAGCAACGCAAGAAGTAGTGATATGTATCTTGAACGCATCTAAAAAATCGTTCCTTTCGCAAATAAATACAGTCTAATAATAACACAAAACATGAATTTTGTCAATGTGTCTTGTTTTTGGCACATTTTGGTAAATAAAAATCTTTTTCATGAAAAATTTTTTGAGCCGTTGCAGCACCCGAAAAGAACAAAGTTCTTTTCGGTTACGCGCGCGTATGCGCGCGCTTTGTTCTGCTTCTGCTTCCTGTTCTTTGTTCTTGTTCTTTGTTCTTGTTCTTGTTTTTGTTCTTGTTTTTGTTCTCTTTTCTTTTTTCTTTTTTTCTTTCTTTTGGTTCTTTTCTTTCTGTTTTTCTTTTTTCTTTTGTCGCTTCGCTCTCAACCGAAAACCATGTTTTCGATTGGTCTTTGTGAACATCGTACGTTCGCACCTCGCGCCTCACACTCTGTGTTCGACACTCGCGATGTTCTTGGGTATAAAAATCGACGCGCATGTCTTATATCCCAAAAATCTTCGAGTTTCCGGGACCCCATTCGCCGATTTTTATAAATTTTTATCTTATTTCCCGTCACCATAACACGATTATATCATACTTGAGCACGGATTTCGTCCCGTCTTTTTCCCGACTTTTTCGCATTTTTGTTGCAACTTTTTCCCGTCTTTGTCGCAATTTTCTCGCAAATTTAAACCAACTATTGTAGGGAAAGGGCGTCGGGGTCCCCGAAAATCAAAGATTTTTGGGGTAAATGTCCCTTTCCGTAAAGGTGACACAAGAAAAAAACGTAATATTAAAATGAAACAAACGGAATGGGATAAACCCATTCCCTACAAAGTGTTCTTTTAAAATTACACGTTGACAGTAAAAACGTCGCATGGTTTGTTCCACGCGACGTTTTTTGTCTGTTTATGGATTTTTAATCAACTTTATAAGTGCCAAGCACGATACGCTTCACTAAAACATAGTCTGTTGCATCGACGTCACCGTCTTTGTCGATGTCGGCAAACTTTTTCTGTTCTTCGGTGAGGCTATAGGTATTCAAAACCGAACGTTTTACAAAAATATAGTCGGTTGCATCAACGTCGCCGTCATCGTCTATGTTACCGAGTGTGGGTTTTGACGTTTCGGTCATTTCGCTTCCCCAATGTATGGTTGCAACGCAACCGTCTTTCCAATTCTTATTCCAACCATCGGGTTGCGATTCTGCTTCGCAATATATATCTGTTAGTCTATAGCAATTATAAAATGCATCATCGCCTATACTTGTAACAGAATCGGGGATTACGATGCTCGTTAGGCCAGAACAATAGGAAAACGCCCAATTGCCTATGCTTGTTACCGAATCGCCTATTACTATGCTTGTTAGGCTTTTGCAATAGGAAAATGCCGAATCACCCATACTTGTAACCGAATCGGGAATTACTACGCTTGTTAGACCGTCGCACCAGTAAAATGCATCATCGCCTATACTTGTTACAGAATCGGGGATTTCTACGCTTGTTAGGCCTTCGCAATATATAAATGCTCCCTCACCTATACTTGTAACAGAATCGGGAATTTCTATGCTTGTTAGGCTTGTGCATTCGTAAAATGCATAATCGCCTATACTTGTAACAGAGTCGGGGATTTCTATACTCGTTAGGCTGGAGCAACCACTAAATGCCCGTTCGCCTATGCTTATAACAGGCAGACCGTTATATTCCTTAGGGATTACAACCTCGGTTACGGTTTCATCACAGCCCGAAACGATATAGTACGTTCCGTCACCGTTTAGTGCATATCTCACACCTTGCGAATCGGTTAATGTTTCTTCCGCAGAAACTGAAAACATCGACAGCGAAACAAGTGAGATTATCATTACTGTAAAAAGCAGGATTGATAAAAACTTTTTCATAGAAGTTCTCCTTTTGTTTTTTCTATGTTACTATAATATCACTATGCATATCGAATGTCAATAAAATGTCGTAAAAGTTCATTCTGCCAACATTTTTATTCCACCTTAAGTAAAAAAGGACTCTCAAATGAAAGTCCTTTTTGATTAAAATGTATTATTGTGCTTTATAAGTACCTAAAACGATACGTTTAACCAAAACATAGTCTGTTGCATCGACGTCGCCGTCTTTGTCAATGTCGGCAACCTTTGCTTGTTCTTCGCCAAGTTCGTAGGTATTTAAAACCGCACGTTTGATTAAGATATAGTCTGAGGCATCGACATCGCCGTCGTTGTCCATGTCGCCGTCAGGGACAGTTACGGCATCGGCATAAACTTCAATCTCATTGAGGAAAGTCCAAGTGCCTTGAGT